>JAJXXS010000098.1 GCA_021780975.1 Pseudomonadota bacterium | reverse complement strand
GTTCGCAATCAGGTTGGGAAATCCAGCGGGGGGGCTCGGGGGTCGGGCGATAGTTCCGCCTGCGCGGCCTAAGCCATGGCGAAGGCGACCAGCGCGATCTCATCGCCGTCCTTGACTGGCGTGGCGTGGTCGGCAAACTGCTTGTTGACCGTGATCTTGAGCGCGGGATTGGCGCGCAGCAGCTTGTCCCAGGCCGCGCCGCGCCGCGCAAGCCAGCGCAGCAAGGCTTCGATGTCTTGCACTTCGGCGGGCAACTCGGCTTCTTCATGGGTTTGCCCGAGCAGGCTGCCGAGATGGCCGAAATAGAGTATGCGTATCACGGGGATTTCCTCATCAATTCATAACCTTCTGCCAGCCACAGCTCGGTGCCGCCGGCGAGGGAGTGGACGCGCTCAAAACCCATTTCCTGCAGCGTGACGGCGGCGAGCGCCGAGCGCGCGCCAGTACTGCAATAGAGCAGTATTTCGCGCGCCGCCGCGCGGCACAGGCACTGGTCGCGCCCCTTGTAGGTGGGGTCGGCGGCGGCTTCCAACAGCCCGCGCGGGATGCAGCGCGCGCCAGGAAGATGGCCCAGCGCGAATTCCTCCGCCTCGCGCACGTCGATCACGAGCATATCCGCCAGACGCTCGCGCGCCGATTCTGCGTCCATCTCGCGGATACGCGAGCGGGCCGCGCGTATGAAATCCCCCAGGTTCTTGGGCATGGGCATTTATAATTTTGCCAGAGCTTGCATTTTATTCCCCATGAACGACACCCTGCTGGATTCGCTGAACCCGGAGCAGCGCCGCGCGGTCACCCTGCCGGACGCTTCCGCGCTGATCCTGGCGGGTGCCGGTTCCGGCAAGACGCGTGTGCTTACCACGCGCATTGCCTGGCTGATCCAGCATGGCCGCGTGTCGCCGCTCGGTGTGCTGGCGGTGACGTTCACCAACAAGGCGGCCAAGGAGATGCTCACGCGCCTTTCCGCGCTGCTGCCGATTTCCACGCGCGGCATGTGGGTGGGAACCTTCCACGGGCTTTCCAACCGGCTGTTGCGCACGCACTGGCGGGAGGCCGGGTTGCCCCAGTCCTTCCAGATTCTCGATCACCAGGACCAGCTCGCAGCCATCAAGCGCCTGCTCAAGGCGCTCAACGTCGATACGGAAAAATACGAGCCGCGCAAGCTGCAGTGGTTCATCAACGCCAACAAGGAGGCAGGGCTGCGGGCCAATCGCGTGGAGGCTTACGATCCCCACACCCGTCGCCTGGTCGAGCTCTACGCCGCCTACGATGTGCAGTGCCAGCGCGAGGGCGTGGCCGACTTTCCCGAGTTGCTGCTGCGGGCCTACGAACTGCTGGAGCGCAACGAACTGCTGCGCCGGCATTACCAGGAGCGCTTCCGCCACATCCTGGTGGATGAGTTCCAGGATACCAACACCCTGCAATACCGCTGGCTGCGTCTCTTTGCCGGTCCCCAGGCTGCACTTTTCGCCGTCGGCGACGACGATCAGTCCATCTATGCCTTCCGTGGCGCGAACACCGGCAACATGACGGAGTTCGAACGCGACTACGCCCAGGGACTGGTGATCAAGCTGGAGCAGAACTACCGCAGCCACGGCCATATCCTGGATGCCGCAAATGCCCTCATAGCGCGCAACAGCCAGCGCCTGGGCAAGAATCTGTGGACGCAGGACGGCAAAGGTCAAAGGCTGCGCTTGTTCCAGGGCTACAACGACCAGGAAGAGGCCGCCTTCGTGGTGGAGGAAATCCGCCAGCTTCAGCGCGAAGGGGTAAGCCTGACCGACATGGCGGTGCTCTACCGCTCCAATGCCCAGTCGCGGGTGCTGGAGCATGCCCTGTTTTCTGCGGGCCTGCCCTATCGCGTCTATGGCGGCCTGCGTTTCTTCGAACGCCAGGAGGTCAAGCATGCCCTGGCGTATTTGCGCATGCTCACCCATCCCGAGGACGACGGTGCTTTTTTGCGCATCGTCAATTTCCCGACGCGTGGCATAGGGGCACGCACCCTGGAGACGTTGCAGGAGAAGGCGCGCGCGGCGGGCGCCAGCCTGTGGCAGGCCGCGTGTGAGGCGCCGGGCAAGCTTGCCCCCTTTGTGCGCCTGCTGGAGGATCTCAGACGGGCCATCGACGGCCTGCCGCTGGCGGAAGCGCTGGCCCAGGTGATCGCCATGAGCGGGCTGGAGGCACATTACCAGGGGGAACGGGAAGGCGCCGAGCGGCTGGAGAACCTGGGCGAACTCATCAACGCTGCCGCGCTCTTCGAGCAGGAGCGGGAAGACGCGGAGGCCGCTGGGCAGACCCCGCTGGATGCCTTCCTCGCCCATGCCGCCCTGGAGGCGGGGGAACACCAGGCCGAAGCTGGCCGCGAGGCCGTGCAACTCATGACCGTGCACGCCGCCAAGGGCTTGGAATTCCACACGGTATTCATTACCGGCCTGGAGGAAGGTCTGTTCCCCCACGAGCAGAGCTTTGCCGAAAACGACGGGTTGGAGGAGGAGCGCCGCCTTATGTATGTGGCGCTGACGCGCGCGCGCCGCAGACTCTACCTGACCTTTGCCCAAGCGCGCCTATTGCATGGCCAGACGCGCTACGGGATGGCCTCGCGCTTTCTCGACGAGTTGCCTGCCGAGGCGCTGCTGCCGTTGAATCGTTCAGTTCCCGCACCCGGCGCCCCGGTCGCCGCAACTGCCCCGAGAGGCCAAGCTGGCCTGCAGGTCGGGCAGAATGTGCGCCACGCCAAATTTGGCGTGGGCGTGATTGTGGATTTCGAGGGACGCGGCACCGATGCGCGTGTGCAGATCAGGTTTGGTCAAGCTGGAACCAAATGGCTAGTGTTGCAATATGCCAACTTACAGACATGATAACGTCTTGATTTGTATTAAATTAGCAACAATGGCGAGCCTCTGGAGGCCGGTTTTTCTGGGCCTGGCTGCCGGGGTGGACTAGAATAGCTCCCATAACATTGTTAATGGAGAGCTCGTGATGAAAACAACATCCCGCTGGGCCCTGGGCCTGGGGGCAGCGCTCATGGCGGTCGCCGGCATGGCGCAGGCCGTTGATCTGCCGAATCAAGAATTCGGCATCCTGGGCGGTGCTGGCATGATGGACAAGAATCTGGTCGGCAGCAAGAAGAACACGATCAGCCCGGTCATCGGCTTGCGTTACGGCACCCGCCTGGGTACCAGCACCAATTTCTTCAGCGACCTGACCTACAATCCCGTGAAGGGAAGCCTTGCTGGCGTGGGCAACAGTGACGTGACCACCCTGCGCGGCGGTCTGGAGTGGCTGTTTTCCAAGCAACAGGACTACAACTGGTTCCTTTCCGGGGGCCTGGGGTTGGTCAACTACAGTACCGACAAGGGGCCCAATTTCACCGAGCCGCTGGCTTCGGTGGGCCTCGGCCAGGAGTGGGCCGTGGGCAAGCGTGATGCCTTCCGCTGGGAAGTGCGTGCTCAACAGTCCTTTGGCAACAATGACAACCCGGTGCAAGGGCATGGCCTGAGCAGCGTGCAAGCTCTGCTGGGCTATTCGTGGGGGTTGGGCGAGCAGCCTGCGCCTCCGCCGCCCGCTCCGGCGCCTCCGCCGCCACCCACCCCGGCGCCTCCGCCGCCCGCCCCCGCACCGGCGCCGACCCCCGTGCCGCCG
>JAJXXS010000026.1 GCA_021780975.1 Pseudomonadota bacterium | reverse complement strand
GTGCCCATGGTCATAGTGAACCAATTGGGCGTGAAATGCCGGATCACCTCCGTGGGGTGGCGCAACTGCGTGAGAGGTCGAAAAGCCATGATCGTCTCCAGAAGGAAGACCCACTCTAACGCCCACAATAAATTATTAAAAATAATATTTAGATACGGTATATATTCACGAAATGAATATATTAAAAATGAGTCTATGGTGCGCATCAACCCCGAACATCTCATCACCTTCGCTTCGGTGATACGAGAAGGCGGCATCAGCGCCGCCGCTCGCCGCAGGCACCTGACCCAGCCGGCGCTTTCCAATCAATTGCGCCTGCTGCAAGCCACCGTGGGGGAAGCCCTCTATAGGCGATCCGGACGCAGCATCGTCCTCACCGGCCCCGGCGAGCGGCTGTACACCGAGGCCCAGCGCCTGGCTGACGCCCTAGCCTCAGCCGAAGCGGTTGCCGAGGAATTGGCGGGAGCAGAAGCCGGGTTGGTGCGAATTGCGACGAGTCAGACCGTCGGCGCCTACCTCCTGCCGGCCATCATCGCCTCATTTCGCGAACATGCGCCCGGCATAGACGTGGAACTGGAAAGCCATAACAGCGGCCATGTGCTCGAACACGTGCGGGACTTCGATGCCAGCTTCGTCGAAGGTCAGCTCACTGCGCCCCTGCCCCCCGACCGCGTGGCCGAGACCCTGGGACAGGACGAAATCGTCGCCGTGCTACGACGTGAGACCACCCTCGCCCAGAAACGCTCGCTGAGCCCACGACAGCTGGCCGCACAAGCGCTGATCTGGCGCGAATCTGGCTCAGGCACGCGCACGCAGGTGGAGCAGTTTTTCCGCGCCGCGGGCATCCAGCCCCTCGTGCGCGTCGAACTCTCCGGCGTGGCCGCGGTGAAGGAAGCCGTACGCCAGGGACTCGGGATAGGGTTCGCCTCCCGCCTTGCTCTGCGCTACGACAGAGGCCCGCTGGTCGGGGTGGCTCTGCGCCCACGCCTGCTGCGTGCGCTGACGCTCGTCAAACCCCTCCGGCCCACGCCGGCGTGCGGCCGCTTTCTGGATTTCTTGCGCTCGGCAACGTCAGCGCTGGCCAACAGGCCATGACCGCCGGGCCGCGCTTCGCTCTGCTTGCTTTTGCCTCAGGTACGTTTGCCGAGATGCCTTTGCAACCAGACACGCAGGCGCTCGGTGTCCTCAATGCGCGCCCAGGTGGTCGGTGCATCCAGCAGCACCATCACCAGGTTGCGTTGATCGATGCGCGTCTGCATCACCAGACAGTGGCCGGACTCGTCGATGAAGCCCGTTTTCGAGAGGCCGATGTGCCAGCCGCGCTCGCGCGTGAAGCGGTTGGTGTTGTGATAATCCACCGGCTCGTAGACCACGCGGGCCAGGTGGTCGCGACGCCTTTCGACCACACGGCGCAAGCCCAGCGCGCAAACAGGCTCCTTTGCATAACAGGAGCGAACGGGACTGGGGAATTTATATGAAGCGCCCGTCTGAGGGGCTGGCGACACAAATCCTATCATGGTAGGAATTATCAGACATTCCGTACGCCAGGATAATACAATCCTATCAAAATAGGATTAATATGGATTTTCACGGTGTCGGCCTATATAATCCTACCTAAATAGGATTACAAGATGCGTAAACTCTCCCCCACTCCATTCCCCGACCATTCGACTGTGCTCAGCCCAGGGGATGTAGGCACGCTCGTGCGAGCGGTTCGCACGGCTGCCGGCATGACCCTGGAGGAGGCAGCCCTTACCGTACAGGTAGCCAAGCAGACCTTGCAGAATCTGGAAAAAGGCAAGGGCACCGTATCCTTGGCGCTGACATTCAAGGTGCTGGCCGCACTGGGGGTCCGGCTGTGCTGGCGGGCACCTGAGGAAACAAGTCCCGGGGCCAGGAACAAGGATGTTTCGGATGCATCTTGAGGTGTGGCTAGACCGGGACTTGGCTGGTGAGTTGTCTTATGACCCCGCCAGCAACCGGTTTGCCTTTGCTTACACCCCAGCCTGGCTGAACAGCCCACACGCCTATCCTCTAGGTCCGACGCTCCCCCTCTCGCCCGCACCGGCGACGCCCGATGAACACAGCGCGAATGTACGGCAGTTCTTCGAAAACCTTCTCCCGGAAGGGCAGGCCCTGGATGATGCCGCGAATGCATATCGAATATCAAAAGCCAATCTGACTGGGTTACTCATAGCCCTGGGACGCGAAACCGCGGGTGCTGTGCGCCTGGTAATGCACGGTGCACAAAGGCAGGACGAAGAGCGGCGCCGGCTGCTGACCCGCGAAGAACTCTCAGAGCGGATACGCGCGCGCCCCCAAACGTCATTCACGGTATGGGACGGCAAGGTGCGGCTGTCTATGGCTGGCTTCCAGGACAAGCTCCCTGTACTGGATGACGTAGGCGCCTGGTACTTGGTGGAGGGCCCAGATCTGGCGTCCACCCACATCTTGAAGCCGGATCCAATCAATCCGTCGCTGGTCGGCCTCACATCCAATGAATTCTTCTGCATGAAACTGGCAGCCGCCGCGGGGCTGGAGACAGCTACGGTGGAGTTGCACCACGTGCCTGAGCCCGTTCTAAGCGTCGCTCGTTTCGACAGATATCGAGAGGCTGCGTCAGTGCGCCGCCGTCACGTGATTGATGGCTGCCAGCTGCTGGGGCTGCAAAGTGGTTTCAAATACGAGCGCCCCTACGGAGACGGCCGGGATGTTCGGGATATTAGGGACGGGGCTTCGCTCGCAGGATTCTTCGCCGCCACCGACACAAGCCCGCAACCCGCGAAAGCCAGGTTGCAGCTACTGCGCTGGCTGGTATTCCAGGTACTTCTCGGTAACACCGATGCGCACGCAAAGAATCTTTCCTTCTACATGACCGGCACCGGGCCGGTGCAGGCGCCGGCCTATGACCTGCTCTGCGGCGCGCTCTACAAGGCGGGCAACGTGAGCCAGACCTATGCCATGGCCATTGGGGACGCCTTCAGCACGGAGGAGCTATCGGCCTACGAGTGGGCCCAGTTCTGTGTCGCCACAAATACCAACCCTACCCTGGTGCGCAGGGAGATTGAGCGCGATGTCAAAGCCATCCGGACACAACTGCCGAAAGTGTCTGAGGAAGTTATCCGCCACGGCGCAGTGCGCGAAGTGGTTAGCCGAATCACTGATGTGGTAGAGGCGGAGTGCTCCCGTCAACTCGCTTTGGCCCCACTCATCAAGGATATGCTGCCCTCGGCTCGTTAGGTGGGGTGTCGAGGCTGCTTTAAAACTGGGCCGGTGCGCGACAACAAGCCCCGCCGTTCCGGGCGGGGCGTAAGCAGTTTACTTGAAACATATCCACTCAATGCCTCGCCTGAGCGCCGCAGGAATCGCCGTCCTTCTGGGTGGCAAGGATGTCAATCAGGTACGTTTGCCGAGATGCCTTTGCAACCAGACACGCAGGCGTTCGGTGTCCTCAATGCGCGCCCAGGTGGTCGGTGCATCCAGCAGCACCATCACCAGGTTGCGGTGATCGATGCGCGTCTGCATCACCAGACAGTGGCCGGACTCGTCGATGAAGCCCGTTTTCGAGAGGCCGATGTGCCAGCCGCGCTCGCGCGTGAAGCGGTTGGTGTTGTGATAATCCACCGGCTCGTAGACCACGCGGGCCA
>JAJXXS010000089.1 GCA_021780975.1 Pseudomonadota bacterium | reverse complement strand
CCCTGGATATTCGTCGCCGCACTGCTCGGCCTCGCGTTCTACGCGCACTTAACCCAGGAGCGCAAGCCGCTGGCGGAGACGCATAATCTCGTCTGCGCCCAGCCTGCCCAGGGCTGCGCATTCAGCCTCGACGGGCGGCCCGGCAAGATCACCTTCTCGCGTGCCCCCCGCGCCATGGAGGGCTTCACCCTGACCGTGCTGGCGCCCGGCGCAAAAAGCGTGGCCGTGGATTTCCAGATGCCCGACATGGACATGGGGGAGAACCACTATGTCCTCAAGCAGGTCAGAGCAGGTGAGTTCAGCGCCGACAACATCACGCTGCCGGTTTGCGCCCATGGCGGCGTGGACTGGGTGGCGGACTTCAACGTGGACGGTGCTCACTACACTTTGCCGTTCACCGTCCGTTAGTCATGATATTGTCATAATTCTGTCGCTTCGCGCTCGTAGCATACGCAGCGCCTACCTGTGGAGTCCGCCATGCCCAGTGAACATACCTTCAAACAATTCGATGCCGAGCTGGAGAACGTGCGTGCCAGCGTGCTGAAAATGGGAGGCCTGGTGGAAGAGCAGATCTCTCATGCCATCGATGCCCTGGTCGAGGCGGATTCCGATGCCGCGGAGCGCGTGATCGCCAACGATCATGCCGTGAATGCGCTGGAAGTGCAGATCGACGAGGCATGCGCCCAGCTCATTGCCAAGCGCCAGCCGACCGCGTCCGATCTGCGCATGATCATGATGGTGGTGAAGACCATCACTGACCTCGAGCGTATCGGCGACGAGGCTGCCAAGGTCGCCCGCATGGCCAAGCTCATTCATGAAGGGGGACGCCTGAATGCACCCCGCTTCAACGAAGTGAAATACATGGCCGGCATTGTCCTCGAGATGTTGCGCAAGTCGCTCGACGGCTTTGCGCGCCTGGATGTCAGCAATGCTGCCGCGGTGGCGCGCCGGGACCGCGAGGTGGACGAGGAATTCCAGCTCAACCTGCGCCACCTCATCACCTACATGATGGAAGACCCGCGCACCATCTCGGTGTTCATCGACATCCTTTTCGTCGCCAAGGCGATCGAGCGCATGGGCGACCACGCCAAGAACATGTCCGAGTACGTCGTCTACATGGTGAAGGGCAAGGACGTGCGGCACACGTCGGTAGAGGAAATCGAACGCGAGATCATGTAGGGCGTCCCATTGCCGGAAAGTCCGGCAGGGAGCCCTTGCCGCTGTTCTGCGCCCCTTCAGAGGCGTTCCCCCGCAAGCACGGCGCGCATCGCAGAGCCGCTCATCACGCAGGTGGCGTCCCCTTGCTTTCGAAATCGGCACATCGCGAGCGGGCAGTGATGAATTTGTCGTGGCGCTGGCAGAGGCCAGTCTCGTCACGTACCGAGCCGTAGGCAGAGCTCAGGATATTCAATCCTGGAATGGCTGCTTCCAGGCGGTCGGCGCGCAGCAAGGCATGGCGACAGTGGCTGCATTGCGTTGTGTTCATGGAGGTATTCCCACAAAAAGGGGCCGGCGCATGCGCCGGCCCCGTGCCCAGGGTTAGAGCGCCGCCCAGTGGTCGGCGAAGACGTGCACGGAGAGGATGTAGCCGAGCACGACGTTCACTGCGACCCCGATGGTGAATGCCGTGAAGGTCTTCCAGCCCACCGGCTTGAGCTCGCGCAGGCGGGTGGTGAATCCTATGCTCAGGAAGCAGAAGATGAACGCCCAGGTGCGCAGCGATACGAGCGGCATGATGAGGTCAGGCTTGACGGTCTTGTTGAAGTCGGCGCTGCTGTAGCCGCTCGTCATCATGGTCATGAGCAGGGAGGCGACGAAGAAGCCGATCACGAACTTGGGGAAGCGCCACCAGATTTCGCGCGCGTCGGGTCGCACGCCGGTTTCCTTTTTCTCCCAGACGACAGTGGCAATCAGCGCCCAGACGATGGACCAGATGCCGATCCAGAGATCGCGCCCGATCACCTTCATAAGGGTGAAGCCCTTGATGGCCGCATCCTCGTTGCCCGCCATCTTGCCGTAGGCGCTGGCCGCAGCGAAGCCCGCCGCATCGGCGAACTCCGAGGTGCCGATCCACGCCCCTGCGACACCCGGCAAAAGGCCAAGGGCCTTGGAGATGAAGGGCAGCACCAGGATCATCACCAGAGCCCAGCCGACCACCAGGGTGACCGAGGTGTACAGATGCTCTTTCTTGGCGTTCACCGAGGCGGCGATCGCCATGGAGGCGGACACGCCGCATACCGAGCCGCCGACTCCGATGACTGCGGCCAGGCGCTTGTCCAGGGCAAACACCCGGGTGGCGACGAAATAAATCACTGCGCACGTGGTCACGGAGATGATGGTGGCCTGCACGATGGCGACCGGCCCGGCCGTCAAGACGAGGGTGATGGGGAAGGTCGCACCGAGAAGAACGATGCCCACTTTGATGAAGTACTCCACCCTGAAGGCGCTGTCCATCCACGCCGGCAGGCCGACCGTATTGGCCACCACCAGGCCCACCACAAGCGCAACCAGCGGGGGCTCCATGTTGAACTTGGCGGCGTTTGCCCATCCCGCGATGGCGAACATCAAGATCGACATGACGTAGAGGAAGACAAAAGCGGGCACGAATTTGGAAAGCTTTATTCCCATGATCCGTGTGCTGACCCCGAAAATCGCCAGCCAGGCGACGAACTGCATCAGGTAGGTCTGGGCATTGGTGGAGAAATGGGCGGCCAGCTGGTCAAGAGACGTCCACTTGAGTCCGCCCGGATTGATGGCCAGGGATTTGAGGAAGGTGTTGCCCTGGTTGAAGAGCATGATGGCGATGGCCATGAGGCCAATGCCGACCCAGATTGCCCACCAGTCCTCCTTCAGATACAAGGCCCGCCATCCGAGCTTGGCGGGCTGCGCATCTTCGCTGCTTTCGTTCCATGCTTCCTGTGTTGTTTCAGCAGACATCTGTTCCTCCTTTGGTTTCGTTTGCGGCACGTGGGGAGACTCCCCCGACGCGCGGCGCTCAAATGAAAATCAAGTGAAGCGAAACCACGACCGTCGCAAAGAGGGTCGGGCTGTTTTGTTGGGATCCTTCACATGCCGGGACCCTCTTTTTTGATGTTGCTTTGCCGCTATGGAATTCGGGTATTGCGCCCTATAGCAAGGCAGACATCTTGTAAATCAGAAAAATTTAATTTGCAACTAAATTAAATTGCGGGCGTAACGGTGGCGGCGCCAGGCACATTTCGGGCGTCTGCAGGCGATTTTTTGGTACTTGTTTCCTATGGACTGAGGGCCGAATATTTCAACCTGCATCGCGGACAAATAATTAACGCGCACTTAAATTATGGTGCGCGGCCGTATGGGCAGGTGGCCTTATTCAGCGTCTCGCCGCGCGGCGCCGCGCTAGAGCGTTTTCCGCGAGGGAGTAAACCACGGGCACTACCACCAGGGTAAGCAGGGTGGAACTGAGCATACCGCCGATCACGGCGACGGCGAGCGGGCCGTTGGTCTCGGAGCCTGCGCCCAAGCCCAGTGCGGCGGGCAACATGGCAAGCATGATGGTGAAGGACGTCATGAGCACGGGACGCATGCGCGTGGGGCAGGCGTCCAGCAGCGCGGTGTCCACCCCCATGCCCTGCGAGCGGCGCAGGTTGGTAAGGTCGACGAGAAGAATGGAATTCTT
>JAJXXS010000336.1 GCA_021780975.1 Pseudomonadota bacterium | reverse complement strand
GGAGGGCGATACCGGCGTGCATCTCGCCGTCAGCGGCGACGGCCTGCGCCAGGTCTTCTTCCAGGGGCATCCGGAGTACGACACGGTCTCGCTGCTGAAGGAATACAAGCGCGATCTCCAGCTCGCAGCGCGCGGCGAGCTTGCCGCCGCGCCGCCGTTCCCCGCCAACTACTTTGCCCGCCAGGCACGCGCCGTGCTGGAGGAATATGCCGCCCGCGTGCGGACGCCGGCTGCCGGCATGGCGGCCGGCGAATTTCCCGAGGCGCTCATCATTCCGAATCTGGACAACACCTGGCACGACAGTGCCGTGGCCGTGGTGGGCAACTGGATCGGTTGCGTATACCAGGTCACCGACCGCGAACGCAGCAAGCCCTTCATGCCGGGCGTGGATCCTTCCAACCCCCTGGGCTTGTGACATGGCCGCCGCCTCGCAGCTCACTGCCGATGCCGATATGCGGCGCATTCGGGTGAGCGGCGCATGGGATCTGCGCAGTGGCGATCCTTTCCAGGTGCCCGCGCTGCCGGAGGGTGCGTGGGCGGAGGCGGTGCTGGACGGCAGCGGGCTGACAGGGCTCGACACGAGCGGAGCCTATGTGCTGCTGCAGCGCCTCAAGGCTGTCGGCATCGATCCCGCGACGCTGCGCTACGAGGGCTTCGACGCCCGCCAGCTGGGGGTGCTCAGGCTGGTGACGGAGCGCTGGCCGCAAGCCCTGGCGCCCGCGCGGCGGGGTGCCCGCGGCCTTTTCTATCGCCTGGGGTTCGGTGCCGAGCAGGCGGCCGCCCATCTGCGCGGCCTGCTCGCCTTTCTCGGCCGTTTTACGCTCGAGGCGTTCCGCCTGCTCGCGCGGCCGCGCCGCTTCCGCGTGCGCGAGTGGGTGGTGCAATTGCAGGCGGTGTTCGTCGACGCCATCCCCCTGGTGATCGCCATGATCTTCCTGCTAGGGGTGGTCTTCGCCTATCTGCTGGGCTTCCAGGCGCGCCAGTACGGCGCCAACATTTTCGTCGTCGACGGCGTCGCCCTTGCGGTCTGCCGCGAACTGTCCCCGGTCATCGTCGCCATTCTGGTGGCGGGACGTTCCGGGGCGGCCATGACCGCGCAGCTGGGCACCATGAAAGTCACCGAGGAGATCGATGCCATTGCCGTGCAGGGGCTGTCGCCTTTCGACGTCCTTGTCACCCCCCGCATTCTCGCGCTGCTCCTTGCGCTGCCGCTGCTGGTCTTCGTCGGTGATGTGGCGGGCCTGCTGGGTGGCATGTTCACCATCCGGGGCCAGCTCGATATCGGATACACCCTGTTCTACGACCGCCTGAATTCAGTGCTGACGATGGACACCTTTCTCGTCGGCCTCGTCAAGGCGCCGGTGTTTGCGCTGTTCATCGGCCTCATTGGCTGCCGCATGGGCCTGGGGGTCGCGCGCGACGCCCGCGCCGTGGGCTTCGCCACCACTTCCACGGTGGTGCAGAGCATCGTCTCGGTGATTCTGCTCGACGCGCTCTTCGCCATCCTGCAGGTGCGGATGGGGATCTGACATGGACGCCCATTCCGCCGTCCCCGTCATCGAAGTGCGCGACCTCGTCACTCGGCTGGGCGGCGCCACCATTCACGATGGGGTGAGCTTCGCTGTCCCGGCTGGCAAGGTGGTGGCGCTCATTGGCGGCAGTGGCAGCGGCAAGTCAGTGCTGCTCAAGGTCATCATCGGTCTGCTGCGGCCGACCGCCGGCGTAGTCAGGCTGTTTGGCGAAGAGGTGTGGACGCTTGCGGAAGACGATCTCAACCGCCTGCGTCAGCGCGTGGGCATGCTGTTCCAGGACGGCGCGCTGTTTTCCTCGCTGACGGTGGCGCAGAACGTGATGGCGCCGCTGGAGGAGCACAGCAGCCTGGCCCGGGACGAGCGCATGGAAGTGGCGCGCCTCAAGATCGCCCTCGCCGATCTGCCCGCGAGCGCGGCGGACAAGCTTCCCAACGAGCTGTCGGGCGGCATGCGCAAGCGCGCGGCGCTGGCGCGCGCGCTCGCGCTGGACCCGGAGCTGCTGTTCCTCGACGAGCCGACGTCGGGCCTGGACCCCATCGCCGCGCGTGCCTTCGATCGCCTGGTGCGCAGCCTGTGCGACAACCTGGGGATCTCGGTCTTTCTGGTCACGCACGACTTGGATACACTGCTCAACATTTGCGACGAAGTCGTGGTGTTGGGGCAGGGGAGGCTTCTCGGGCAGGGCACGCTGGCGGAAATCCGCCGCATCGACGATGCCTGGATCCGGGAATATTTCGCCGCCCGCAGCGCACTGGAGGTCTGATCGGGCATGGAAGCGGAAGCACGTTACACTCTGGTCGGCGTGCTGGTGATGGCGGTGGTGCTCGCCCTGGGCGTCGTCATCGTCTGGCTGGTGGGGGGCGCCGGCACCCGCGACTACGGCAGGTACGCAGTCTATTTCCAGCATCAGTCCATGGACGGCCTCAATGTCGACAGCTCCGTGCGCCTGAAGGGCGTCAAGGTGGGCAAGGTGCTGAGCTACAGCTTCGCCAGCAACGACGCGGTTGAAGTGATCCTCGACATCCGCGAGGGCACCCCCATCCGCGAGGGCGCCCAGGCTTACGTGGAGCGCAACATCGTGACCGGACTCGCCTCCATCGAGGTGGTCAACCCAAGCGCGCCGACCCCGCTGCTGCTCCATAGCCCAGGGCATCCCTATCCGGTCATCGCCGAAGGCCGTTCCGATCTGGACAAGGTGGCTACCGCGTTGTCCAAGCTGTCCGAAAACGGCGCCCAGGTGCTGGCCAAACTGAACGACATCCTGAGCGACCGGAACCGCCTCAACGTCGATCAGACCTTGACCAACCTCAACCTCATCACCAGTTCTTTGGCACAGGATCGCCGCCAGGTCGCCACCACGCTGGCCTCGGTGCAGCAGGCTGCGGCCACTTTCAACACCGCCGCAACGCACGTCAGCCAGGTGGTCGATCAGACCGGGGCGAGTTTTGCCAGCGTCGCCCAAGGCGCCAGCGCGACGCTACGGCAGACGACCTCGGCGCTCGTCACCCTGCAGCGCCAGACCAATGACATTTCCCTCAAGCTGCAGACACTTTCGGACAATGGCATGCTCGAATTCAGCGGACTCTCGCGCGGGGTGCTGGATGCCTCCAGCACCCTTTCCAATGTCAGCCAGGGTTTCGCCAATCCGCGCAGCATCATTTTCGGCCCCGCTCCGCAGATGCTCGGACCGGGGGAAAAGGCGCCATGAAAGGTCTGAGAAATCTCGTCTGGTTGCTGCCGGGGCTGGTGTTGCTGGGCGGCTGCGTCAATCTGGGCGGGGCCAAGCAGCCGCCGGTAGTCAATTACGTGCTCGATGACCCCGGCCACTCGGCCGCCGCCGCCGCACCGAACCCGCGCACCCTGCTGGTGATGCAGACGCAGGCGGCGGCGTTCTACCAGAGCGACGCCATGGTGTTCAGCCGCGTTCCCGGCACGCGGGCCTATTATCAATATGCGCGCTGGACCGAGCCGCCTGCCCAGCGCCTCACGCGCCTGATCCTGCTGCGCCTGGAGCGCGCAAGGATCTTTGCCCATGCCGCCGGCCTGGGCAGCAACATGCGCGGCAACTGGGTGCTTGATGCCCATCTGCTGGATTTCTATCACGACGCGCAAACCACTCCTGGCGCGGTGCG
>JAJXXS010000259.1 GCA_021780975.1 Pseudomonadota bacterium | reverse complement strand
CCCCTGCTTGGTTAGCCCAAATTTGGAAAAAGTTGTCCCCTCCGGCAACGGTCTGGAAAATGGCGGTGCCGGGTGCACCCGCAACGACCTTTTCTTGGAAGCCGGCCACCATGGTTAATTGGGTACCGGTTGCCATACCGCCGGAGGGTATATTGGCGGGAATGAACGTCCCCAGAATGGCGTGAGTGTAAGTCTGAAATACGGTACCGATAGAGAGAGACGTAGGATTGCCGACCCCAAGAGACAAGGTGCTATCAGGAGCCCAGTCGAAGGTGGATACGGAAATGGCGCCACCAGTGCTACCAGCATTTCCCGTAGGGTCAAAACTGATATTTACGGTGTTCGCTTGCGCAACCCCCACACCGAGAGCCAAGGCGGCGGCAACGGCTAGCTGAGACAATTTCATGATGGACTCCTTGGTCGTTTGATTCGAATTAAAGGGAGCGGTCTCCCACGGCCAACAAAGGAGCACATGCCGTGCCAGTTTTTTTATTATCCAAATAAACAAATGGTTAGGATAAACCTCGCGAATCAAAAAATCCGAGAATGTAAAAAAAGCCGACAGTTTTTGGGTCTTGCGCGCGCTAGGGATCTAAAAAAGCCTTGAACACAAGTCTCCCCTTTCCTTAGCCCGGGGGGGCAGACTTAGGGAGAGCTTTCTTCGCGGGTAAATGGAGAAGTTGGGGCCACATGTGTCAGCTTTTCGAGGGGCATCCGTGTGGAACGGGACATGGGTTGGGCGCCGCGGCCAACACGGCCCATGAAGATGCTTCCCTCAGCCGCCGGGCCCCAAAGCTGTATAAGGCGCTGGCGGATGGCTAGTGCCTGGCCCATGGCGCCAGATTTGTTCGAAAAAGCCAGATCGGCACGAGCGTAGGCGGCGAACACCAGGGGCGTATGCGCGGGCTGCAGCTTTAGATCTAGGCTCGTGGCGGTCAGCCAGAAGCGCTGCACCACGCGCCCAGCGGTGGCCCAGTCGTCCACGCCTCGAGGCCGGGCTGGGGCAACGATAAGGAAGTGGGCTCCGCAGGCCAGAGCGGGAATGAAATCCAACTGAAGTCGCGGCCCCCAGGTGCCCGCCAGCCAAGTGTTAAAAAATTCGACACGTGGCCAGCTTTGCAGGACAAAAGCCATAAGTTTGCGGGTAAGGGCGTCCGCTCCCAGGGCCTGGTCGGGGATTTTGTCCTCGCTAAAACGAGCATTCCATTGGATCACCGCCTTGTGTACCTGATAGGCCTCGGGAATGGTGAGGCGGATCTTTGAGTTGGCGAACAGCAGTCGCGCCATGGCTAGCCGCTCGGCGAAGCTTTCCTTCCACTGCACTTGATATTCCGGCCCAACCGCTGCTTGCAACGTCGCCTTTTGCTCCGGACTCAGGGGGCGAGTTGACAGCGGGCGGCGTTGCACGCTGCGTGTCTTGATGAAGGCCGCCAGAGGATCCGGCGCCAGCCGGGGTGCTTCTTCCAGGGTCACTTCCCAGCAGGGTTGCTCCTCGGCAAATCCTCCCAGGCGTTGAATCGTGGCCCGCAGTCCATGGGTGGTGGCTGCAATGGCCAGGGTTTCGAGCAGTGCCCCGTGCGCCAGGTGGCTGGGGTGGCCGTCGAGGTCGTAGACGCAGTGATCCCGTGTGTCGAAGCCATGCACCCGCAACAGCCGTGAGCCTAGTACCTCGAAGCGCCAAGGCTGGGTATTGTCGCCGCTGGGCGCCCAGCGGGCCAGATCCAGGATGTCGGCCAGTATGGCATCCATCAGCGCGCGCGCGTCAGGTGCTTGCGGAACAGCGCAAGCCAGAAACGCTGCAGGGGATTGTGCCACCCGCCTGGCCGCCAGGTGCGCTTGAGGCGATTAGTGTAGGCGTCGAAATGCACCCCCCAAGGCGCGGCGAGCACCTTGCCGCGGCCAAGAAGGATTTTCAGCCCTTCGCTGCCGGCGATGCCGGCGCAAAGCATGCAGGCCATCATGGTGGAAGGCCCGCGCCGGTTAGGCAAATCCACGGCGCTGGGATCTACCAGATAACCCATCTGCAGCTTCGCGGGTGCCAGACCAATGAAGAAGCGCAGAGCTTTTTCCGCCTCTGGCTGGTTGCCCAGGCCGAAGTAGTCCTCGAAGCTCATCTTGCCCGGCAGAAAATTGAGCAGCGCTGCGCCCATGCCCAAAGGGGCCACCGTGATGGCGGGGATGCCTCTGGCGCGACAGGCTGCGAATACCTGCTGGCGAATGTTCAAAGCAAAAAAATCCAGGCCGTCGATGTAGAGATCCACGCCTTCCAGGAAAGCTTCCAGATTGTCTGCGGTCAGGCCCTGGGGAAAGGGACGTATGTCCAGCGAGGGGTTGATGTCGAGCGCCTGGCGAATCATGACGTCCAGTTTGGGCTGGTCCAGACTCGAGACGGTGGCGCCTGCCTGGCGGTTGAAATTGACCAAGGAAAATCGATCGAAATCCGCAAGGCTGAATTTGCCTACGCCCAGCCGGGTCAAAGTCAGCAGATGTACCCCGCCAACCCCCCCCAGGCCCGCGATGGCGACCCGCTTTGAGCGTAGTTTGGCTTGCTCCTCCCGCGTGACCCAACCAATGTTGCGCGAAAAGGCTTCGTCGTAGTGAAAAGGGTCCTGCACCGGGCGACCCTGTCCTATTCTTCGCGCAACAAACGGTTGGCAATCCCTTCTTCGTCCGCCTTGGAAAACCAATAGGGATAGATATTTCTTACCCCGGTAGCGCTCGCACCCAGGCCGCCATAGAGCTTTATCTGCTCATCGCAATAGGAAAGATTCAGGCGCAGAAGGACTGCTGGGGCGTTGACCCGTGTGCAGAGTTTCTCTCCGCCATAAGGAACGAAGCCGATCATCTTTTCGTAGAAAAGTGCGTGGCGTGGATTGACTTCGATAAGGAAATCGGTGGCTTGATGGATGTTGCGCCCGTAAATGACGGAAAGGTGGAAAAGCGCTCCCAATACTGCTTTCGATTTGATGTCCTGGTCGACGGCAAGTTTGGTGACGTCGCAAACTCTACAGCCTTGTGCGCGCAGGGCATTGGTTTCTTCATGGTACAACTGGTCCACCACCAATCCTTTCGGTGAATCGAGGCCCAGCGTAAGGGTGCCAACCACTACATCTTCCTGGTACGCCAGAAGCGTGATTTTGTAGGGATCCTGATGCACGTCGGGGGAGTCGTAGCCGCGCCAACTGTACATTTTGTGGATCAGGAGGCTGGCGGCGTGGCGCCGGTCGTCGCTGGTCGCAAGGCGGATTTTGAATTCCTGCGTGCGGGAGTGATCGCTTCCCGACTCCGGCAAGTTGGACTGGTCAATACAAAGATCCTTCAGCCGGTAGGGCGATTGAAAAGCGACTATCGTCTTTTCCCAGTTATCCGCCGTATCTTCTACGTTGCGGCGGCGTGGGGCCAAAGGTTTGGGTTGCGTCATGGTTATTAAGCCTCACTCACGTGGAGCGATCCTTACTATGACTATCTATCGGCACTTTAGTGTCCAAAGTTGACAGTTCCGGTCTGGTCGCCCACCGTGACCCGCCGCTTTTAGTCAACTTGCAGCCAGCGCGCCGCCTGTAGCGCGAAGTAAGTCAGGATTCCATCCGCGCCCGCGCGCTTGAAGGCGAGCAGGCTTTCCATGACCACCGCCTGTTCGTTCAACCAGCCGGCCTGGGCGGCGGCC
>JAJXXS010000030.1 GCA_021780975.1 Pseudomonadota bacterium | reverse complement strand
ATCTTTGCCCTGATCGTCGAAGGTCTCCTGCTGGTAGCGCTCGCCGTGGAGATGGCAAGAACGGCGGCGCCGCCGCCGAGCGCTCCTCCCATCCAGATCACCCTGACCGCGCCGCCTGCACCCAAACCGGCGGCGCCACCCAAGCCGGTGGTTAAGCCGATGCCGCGGCCGCTGCCGAAGAGGGCGGAGGTGCACAAACAAGCACCACCCCGGCCGGCGCCCAAGATCGCCGCGCCCAAGCCTGTGCCGCTGCCGCCGTCTCCGGTCGCTGCGCCCACGCCTCCGCAGCCGCCCATGCCGCCTCAGGCGATGACGCCGCCGCCCCCGCCGCCGGCTCCCGACCCGCAGGTCAAGGACAGCTACCTGGGGCGGGTGAAGGCTGCCATCCAGGCTGCGGTGCGCTACCCTGAGGCGGCGCGTATGATGGGCACCCAGGGGCGGGTCGAAGTCGCGTTCACGCTGCGCGATGGCGCGGTGGGACAGGTGCGCATCCTCGTGCCCGGCGTCATGGCCGCCTTCAACACCGCCGCGCTGGCGGCGGTCCGCGCGGCGGCCATCCCGGCGCCGCCGGCCGCGCTGGCGGGGAAACGCATGGGGCTCACGCTATGGGTGGATTTCAAATTGGACGGGGATTACTGAAGGCGGCCTCGGCACTGGCATTCTGCGGGGCGTTGATCGCTCCTGCCATCGCGGCGCAACTCGTGGCCGGCCCCATGGCGGGCTATCCCGCCCCCCGTTCGGCCCTGCTCTGGCTGCAGACGGATGGGCTGGCGCAGGTGCAGATTGCCTTCTGGCCCACAGGCCGCCCGCAGGAGCGCAGCACCAGCGCGGTTGTCAGCACCGAACCTGCCCATCATCACACCGCCCACCTCGATCTGGCGCCGCTCGTGCCGGGCACGCGCTACGAGTATCAGGTGCTGGTCGACGGCCACGCCGCGAACGATCTCGGACCGCTCTGGTTCCGCACGGCACCGCTTTGGCAGTGGCGCGCGCCGCCCCCCGACGTCAAGGTGCTGACGGGCTCCTGCGCCTATTTCAACGATGTGGACTTCGATCGTCCGGGCCGGCCCTATGGCGATGGCTACCGGATCTACCGGGCCATGGCAGCGCAACAGGCGGACCAGATGCTGTGGCTGGGCGATGCGTTGTATCTGCGCGAAGCGGATTACGCCAGCCCGGCGGGCATGGCGGCGCGCTACCGGCACGACCGCGCGCGGCCGGAGTTACAGGATTTTTTGCGCTCGACGCCGCAGGCGGCGATCTGGGATGACCACGACTACGGCCCCAACGACAGCGGCAGCGCGTTTGTCTTCAAGCAAGCGAGCCTGGATCTGTTCAAGGACTACTGGGTCAACCCATCCTATGGCCTGCCGGGGGCACCGGGCATCTACACCGTGCTGCACCTGGGCGACGCCGACTTCTTCCTGCTCGACGACCGCTGGTATCGCGACGCCGGACGCGCGCCCGAGACGGCGGACAAGAGGCTGTTCGGGCCTGCGCAGATGGCCTGGCTGAAAAATGCCCTCCTGGAATCGACCGCGCGCTTCAAGATCGTCGCCTCCGGCGGGCAGCTCCTGAACCCAGCCGGGCGCTACGACGCGTGGACTCATTACCCGGCGGAGCAGCAGGCGTTTCTCGCCTGGCTTAAGGCAAGCGGCGTGAAGGGCGTGCTGCTCCTGTCCGGCGACCGCCATCTGACCGAACTGCTCAGGCTGGAGCGTCCGGGCGCTTACCCCTTGCACGAATTGACCTGTTCGCCCCTCAATTCCGGGCCTGCCAAGGGAGAGAGAACCAATGGCCTGCGCTTGCCGGGGACGCTGGTGGAGGTGCGCAATTTCTGCGCTCTCCATTTTGTCGGCCAAGGGCGCGGGCGCCGCCTCGAAATCGCATCATTTGATGTCGACGGTCGGGAACTCTGGCGCCGGGCGATTTCCCTCACCGAGCTGGGCTACGACTGATCAGTCGTCGTCGCCCCAGTGGCCCCGACGGCCCCAGCCGCGATGATCGTCGCCGCGGCCATGCCAGTGCTCACGATAATCGCGGCGCCAGTGGCCGGGGGGGCCGTAATAAACCGGTGCGCCGTAATACACGCGCGGTGGCGCTGCGTAGTAGGTCACTGGCGGCGGAGCGTAGGGGCCGTAATACGCCGGGCCGCTGTTGATGCCGAAACTCAAGCCGCTGCCCCGGTCCCAGTAACCGATGGAGACACTGGGTGCGGGCACGTATACCCGTGCACCCCAATCGCCGTCGGCGCGCGCCATCCCCATCGTCAGGACGGCAGACAGTGTCAGGCTGCCCAGCAATAGCGTTTTGACTTTCATGATGATCTCCTTGCTCAGTCTGGCGGCCATTAATGCTGCCAGTAGCCGCCCTGATTCTGGGCGACGTCCACGTTGACCCGCAGCAGTACCCAGGGGCCGGGGTTGTAGGGCAGGCGCGCGGTGAAATCGCGCCCCTGGTAGCGATAAGTCACCTCGTAGCCCACCACCTGCTGGTGGTAGTCGTTGACCGTGCGGCAGCGCTGCACTTCCTGGGGATAGGCGCCGCCCCCGCCGCTGTTGTAGCGGTCGCCCACCACGGCACCCGTGGCTGCGCCCACTGCGGAGGCGGCGATCTTGCCGCTGCCGCCGCCTACCGTGGAGCCGAGCAGGCCACCGGCGATGGCGCCGATCACGGCGCCGGCCGTGTTGCCGGTGCGCGGCGCGTCCTGGGAGTAGCCTGAGGATTCGGTCCAGCATTGCTGACGCGGGGTGCTCACGTTTTCGTACACGGGCGTGGAGGAAATGACGCGGGCGCGTTCGCGGAAGGTGGGGCCGTCGGCCCAGGCACTGGTGGCGGCGAGGCCGGTCAGGGCGGCGAGACTGGCGGCAATGATTTTTCTGGCGTGCATGGTTGTTCTCCTGTATGGAAATGATGGCGGACTGCTTAGCGGTTCCTGTTGCGCCAGCGCGCGCGCTCGGCTTCGCGCCGCTCATAGCCGTAACCGTAGCCGAGGTCGCGCGGGTTTTCGGTGGGCGCCGCTTCCTGCCGCTGCTCTCTTTCGCGCCGGTAGCCGCCGTCCTCGCCGCGGCCGTGGTCCCGGGCCGCCAGCAGCATGCCTTGGTCAGCCAGAGCCGTCGCAGGAAGGGTCGCCGCCAGGCTGCCGAGGGCTAGCAGGCTCAAGGTCAACAGGGTTTTCGCTTGCATGTTTCGACTCCTTTCGGAATGGCGTTTGCGCCATGTTTTGCAGTTTGGAGGGGAGAAGTAACCATGGGGTTTCCCACGCTGCGCATTTTGTTACAGGATGTAACCCATAGGTAGCACGCATGGCGGGACTTGATATAGTGCCGCCATGAATGCGCCCCAGGAACTCATCTACGTGGCCGATGACGACGCCGGCATTCGCGACTTGCTGGCGGAATACCTGGCAGCTCAGGGCTATGCCGTGCGCTGCGCCAAGGATGGTGTGGAGCTGGATGCCTTTCTGGCAGAGAAGGTTCCCCATCTGGTCGTGCTGGACTGGATGATGCCGGGGGAAGACGGCCTGTCCATTGCGCGCCGGCTCAAGGCCTCCCCCGGGGCCCCACCCATCATCATGCTGTCGGCGCGCGGGGAGGACGTCGACCGCATCATCGGGCTGGAAGTGGGCGCAGACGATTACCTCCCCAAACCATTTAATCCTCGCGAGTTGCTGGCGCGCATCCGCGCGGTATTGCGCAGGCCGGCGGTTGCCGCCGTGCCTGAACGCGAGGCGCGCCTGTACCGCTTTGGCCCCTATACAGTCAACCTGGACGCGCGCAGCCTGCAGCGCGATGGCAGCGAAGTGCCTCTCACCCACGGCGAATTCGATCTGCTGGAAATCTTCGTCAGCCACCCCAACCGCGCTCTTACTCGCGACTGGCTGATGGACCAGCTGCGCGGCTTCGAGCGCGACCCCTTTGATCGCAGCGTCGACGTCCGGGTGAACCGGCTGCGCAAGAAAATCGAGGCGGATCCGGCCGAGCCCCGCTACGTGCGCACCGTCTGGGGCCAGGGATATCTGTTCGCGCCCCAGGGATGAAGCGCTGGCGGGGGCTTACCCTTTATGGGCGCACGGTGCTCATTCTGGGTTTTGCGTTTCTGCTCTTCGAACTGCTCTCCTACCAGGTCGTCCAGCGCACGCTCATCTTGCCGGTTGCGGACCGTTCGGCCAAGGATCTCGCCGGCCTCATCATCCTTTCGGTCCAGACCTGGGTTGAACTGCCGCCAGTGACGCGGCCCGCGTTCGAAGAGGAACTGGCGCGCCGCCACGGCTTGCGCGTGATTCCTGAGCAAGCGGTGGCACGCGAGCCGGCGCCCGGTTTTGCCTTTCGCGCGCAAATCGAGAAGGCCTTGTCGCAACGTCTCGGATTTCCGGTAAGGCTGTACGGGACGCCAGGCAGCCGCGCCGTGTGGCTTGATGTACCCATGGGCGGATGGATGCTGCAGGTGGGGTTTTTCCCCAACCGTTATGCGGTGCACCTGCCCCTTGCCGCCATCGTCCTGTTTTCCCTCGGCACATTTCTGACGCTGATGACCGCCATCCTGCTCATGCAGCGGGTGACAGTGCCCCTGGCGCGCGCGGCACGGGCAGCTCAGGAGGTCGGGGCGGGACGCCTGCCCGAGCATTTGCCTGAAACCGGGCCACGCGAGCTGGCCGATCTCGCACGCCGCTTCAACCGCATGGCGCGCGAAGTGCGCGAGTTGCTGGATAACCGTACCACGCTGCTGGCAGGAATTTCGCACGACTTGCGCACTCCGCTCACGCGCCTGGGCCTTGCCCTGGAAATGCAGCGCGAAATGCCAGATCCCGCCCGTCTGGCACGCATGGCGGCCGATCTGGAAGAGATGAACGGCCTGATCCAGGGCTACCTGGAGCTGGCGCGCCTGAGCCAGCCTGAGCCCGTGGAGCTGGTGGACCTTGACGCCTGGCTGGCGGAACGCGCAGCGCGCCATGGCGCACGCTACGTCGCCGGCCAGCCCTGCCGGACTGAGGTGGCGCCAGGGGCTCTGGGCCGTATCGTCGACAATCTGCTGGAGAATGCTCGCCGTTATGGCGATGGCGGGTTCGAATTGCGGCTCGTGTGCGCGGGGCGGCCCGTGGTGATCGAGGTTCTGGATCGCGGGCCGGGTATACCGGCGGATGAGCTTGGACGGGTGTTCCGCCCCTTTTATCGGCTGGAGAGTTCGCGCGCTAAGGCGACGGGGGGTACTGGCCTGGGGCTGGCGATCGTGCGCCAACTGGCTGAAGCACAGGGCTGGAAGATCGAACTGGAAAATCGCCCCCAGGGCGGGTTGGCGGCGCGGGTTAGCCTGGGTTGAGGAGGGAACGCATGATGCGGATCTCGACGCCGCAGCAACTGACGCTCAGCAGTGACAGGCGCCGGGTGCTGCCGCGGAACACATCCCACAGCGCTGGGGTCAGCCCCAGCCGCACCTGCCAGCCGTTTGCCAAGCGGAACCCCATGGCTCAGATCGCTTCCAGGCGGCGGGCGAAGAAGGAGAATTGCAGGAACAGCACCGAGATGCTGGTCAGGCTCATGCGTTCGGTTTCACCCTGGAACCAGGAAAAGGCCTGGGAAGAGAAATCCATCACGAAGAGGTTTTTGCCGATATTGAGTTTCATGTCCGTCTCCTAGTAAAACAACCGCTCGTGCCAGGATTAGTGCAAGCCCTATGCCTGCCCGCGCTTGCAGCAGGTTTGTTGTTATCTATATGAAAAACAAGAAAATATCTGAGCCGCGCGAGGGTGGCTTGGGGGGCGGGTTGACGGAGGATCGACAGGGGGCGCTCAAATTTCCACGCCTATGCGACGGAAATCGGCGTTATCCCGGCAGGGTAAAATGCGCCTTTGCCCATTCCGCCTGCCCTTATGCCGAGCTTTCAGGACATCATCCTTACCCTGCAGACCTACTGGGCGCGGCAGGGTTGTGCCTTGCTGCAGCCTTACGATATGGAAGTCGGCGCCGGCACGAGCCACACCGCCACCTTCCTGCGTGCGCTCGGCCCCGAGCCCTGGAAAGCCGCCTACGTGCAGCCTTCGCGCCGCCCCAAGGACGGTCGCTACGGGGAAAACCCCAACCGCCTGCAGCATTATTATCAGTTCCAGGTGGTGCTGAAGCCGGCACCCGCCGACATCCTCGACCTGTATCTGGGCTCGCTGGAGGTGCTGGGCTTCGACCTGAAACAAAATGACGTGCGCTTCGTCGAGGACGACTGGGAAAACCCCACCCTCGGCGCCTGGGGGCTGGGCTGGGAAGTGTGGCTGAACGGCATGGAAGTGACGCAGTTCACTTATTTCCAGCAGGTCGGCGGCATCGACTGCAAGCCCATCACCGGCGAAATCACTTACGGGCTGGAGCGCCTGGCCATGTATCTGCAGGGCGTGGAAAACGTCTTCGATCTCACCTGGACCGAAGGGCTGCGCTATCGCGACGTCTACCATCAGAACGAGGTCGAGCAGTCCGCCTACAATTTCGAGCACAGCGATGTGGAGTTTCTGCTGAGCGCCTTTGCCGCCCACGAAAGGCAGGCCCAGCATCTGATGGCCGAGCAACTGGCGCTGCCCGCCTATGAACAGGTGTTGAAAGCCGCGCACACCTTCAACCTGCTGGATGCGCGCGGCGCCATCTCCGTCACTGAGCGCGCCGGCTACATCGGCCGCATCCGCAACCTGGCGCGCAGCGTGGCCAGAAGTTACCTGGATTCGCGTGCCCGTTTGGGCTTTCCCATGGCGCCCAAGGCGTGGGCTGAGGAAGTGCTGGCACAGATCGAGAAGAAGGCGGCGGCATGAGCGCACCGAAGAATTTGCTGGTGGAGTTGTTCGTCGAGGAATTGCCGCCCAAGGTGCTGAAAAAGCTGGGGGACGCCTTTGCCGAAGAGATTTGGCTCCGGCTTGCCGACCACTCTTTGGTAGACACAGCCCGAACTGTCAAATACGGAGAAACGCTCAAGGCCTTCGCTTCGCCAAGACGCTTGGCTGTATGGGTCAAGGAGGTCTCTAGTCAGGCACCCGATAGGCCGGGACGCCAAAAGCTGATGCCGGTCAGCGTGGGTCTTGATACGAATGGCCAGCCCACGGCCGCGCTGGTGAAGAAACTCGTCGCGCTGGGCGCCGATGCTTCGGCTGTCGGTCAACTGGCCCGCGAAGGTGACGGCAGGAACGAAACCTTGTTCCTGGAGAGTGTCGTGGCTGGCGCAAAGCTCGCTGACCGCCTGCAAAAAGCGCTGGAAGAAGCCCTCAATAAGCTGCCCATTCCCAAGGTGATGAGCTACCAACTGGGCGACGGCAGGAGCACGGTGAAATTCGTGCGTCCGGCGCATGGCCTGATCGCCCTGCACGGCGCCGACGTGGTGCCCGTTTCCGTCCTGGGCCTGCAGGCGGGACGGACTACGCAAGGCCATCGCTTCGAGGCCGCAAACGCCACGCTGGAAATCCGTGACGCCGACAGTTACGAAGCGCAGATGGAAAACGAAGGCGCGGTGATTCCGAGCTTCGACAAGCGCCGTGCCGTAGTCGCGGGCAAATTGAGCGAGGCCGCCGCAAAGGTGGGCGGCGGGGTAAACCCCGTAGTGGACGATGCATTGCTGGACGAAGTCGCCGCCCTGGTCGAACGCCCAAACGTGCTGGTCGGCCAGTTCGATGCCGCCTTCCTGGAGGTGCCGCAGGAATGCCTGATCCTGACCATGAAGGCCAACCAGAAATATTTCCCGCTGCTGGACGCGAATGGCCGACTGACCAACAAATTCCTCATCGTCTCCAACATCTCGCCATCTGACCCGAGCGCCGTGACTGGCGGCAATGAACGCGTGGTGCGCCCGCGCCTGGCGGACGCCAAGTTCTTCTACGACCAGGATCGCAAAAAGCGCCTGGAGGACCGCGTGCTGGGCCTGGCCAAGGTGGTCTACCACGGCAAGCTGGGCAGCCAGGGCGAGCGCGTCGGCCGCGTGCAGGCCATCGCACGCGCCATCGGCGAGCAGCTCGGCGGCACCGAACTCGCCAGGCTGGCCGACCACGCTGCCCTCCTGGCCAAGGCCGATCTGCTCACCGACATGGTGGGCGAATTTCCCGAGCTGCAGGGCACCATGGGCCGCTATTACGCCCTGCACGACGGCGAAGATCCCTTGGTGGCCGAAGCCATCGAGGACCATTACAAGCCGCGCTTTGCCGGCGATGCGCTGCCGAGGAGCAATGTGGGCATAGTGGTGGCGCTGGCCGACAAGCTGGAAACCCTGGTTGGGTTGTTCGGCATCGGGGAAAAACCCACAGGCGACAAGGATCCCTTCGCGCTGCGGCGCCATGCATTGGGCGTGGTGCGCATGCTCACGGAACGCGATTTGCCGCTGGAATTCCCTCTGCTGCTGCGAGATGCGGCACGGGCCTTCGCCATGGATTTGCGCGTGGAAGCGCTCGGCGAGCTTGAGGATTTCATCTACGAACGGTTGTCGAACGCCCTGCGTGAAGGCGCCAACGGCAGTCCTCAAGCCATCGAGGCGGTGTTGAAATTGCGCCCGGCGCGTCTAGGCGATGTCGCCAAACGGCTGACAGCGGTGAATTATTTTGCTGTTCTGGCCGAGGCCCCCACCCTGGCAGCGGCCAACAAGCGCGTCGGCAACATACTGAAGAAATCCGCGGCGACCCCTGCCGCGGAAGTGAACAGCACGCTGTTGCGGGAGCCTGCCGAAAGGGCGCTGGCCGAGTCGCTGGCCAAGGTGGGGCCGCAGGCGAAGGCAGCCTACGAGCGCGGTGATTACACCGGGTCGCTGCAGGCGCTGGCCGTGCTCAAGGCGCCGGTCGACGCATTCTTCGATCAGGTCATGGTCAATGTGGATGATCCCGTCTTGCGCGCGAACCGCCTGGCGCTGCTGCGGAAATTGCACGCGGCCATGAACCGGGTTGCGGACCTCTCTGCCCTGTCGGCCTGAGCGGTCCCGGGCGCGGGCTTCGCGCTATACTCCGCCCATGAAGCTGATCATTCTGGACCGCGACGGCGTCATCAATTTCGACTCCGACCAGTTCATCAAAAACCCCGAGGAATGGCGCCCGATCCCTGGCAGCCTGGAAGCCATTGCGCGGCTCAACCAGGCGGGTTTTCGGGTGGTGGTCGCCTCCAACCAGTCGGGCGTGGGGCGCGGGCTGTTCGATACGGCCACCCTCACCGCCATCCACGTCAAGATGCACAAGGCCGTGGCAGCGGCAGGTGGGCGCATCGATGCCATCTTTTTCTGCCCCCATGGGGCCGACTCCAACTGCGTCTGCCGCAAGCCGCAGCCCGGAATGTTCCTGCAGATCGCGGATCGTTTTCATACCACGCTCGAAGGTGTGCCGGCAGTGGGGGACTCCCTGCGTGATCTGCGTGCCGCCGCCGCGGTAGGCGCCGCGCCCATCCTGGTGCAGACCGGCAAGGGAACGAAAACCGAGCAGGCCGGGCAATTGCCGGAGGGAACGCGCATCTTTCCCGATCTTGCGAGCGTGGTCGATTGGCTGATGGCGGTGCAATGATCTATCTGCGTTCGGCGTTGTTTGCCGTGATCCAGATGCTTGCCACGGTAGTGTTTGCCATTCTGGCCTGGCTCACGTTCCCTTTCGGTTCGCATACCCGTTATCGCGTCATTACCCTGTGGAACCGGTTCGTGGTATGGCTGGCCTGGCACTTGTGCGGCATCCGCTATGAAGTCCGGGGGCGCGAGCATTTGCCCCACGGGCCGGTGGTGGTGCTCGCCAAGCACCAGTCGGCATGGGAGACCATCGCCCTGCCGGTGCTGCTTCCGCCGGTCGCCCTCGTCACAAAGAAGGAGCTCCTGCGCGTCCCTTTCTTCGGATGGGGCTTGGCGATGCTTTCCCCCATTGCCATCGACCGTCGTTCCGGGCGCGAAGCGCTCAAGCAGATCCTGCGCCAGGGCGCAGAGCGTCTCAAGCAGGGCTTTGGAGTCCTGGTCTTTCCCGAGGGTACGCGCATGCGCCCGGGTGAAGCCGGGCGCTACGGGATTGGCGGCGCCTGGCTCGCGGCGCATACTGGCACGGTCGTGGTGCCGGTGGCGCACAATGCCGGAGAACTGTGGGGCAAGGATGCCTTTCTCAAATATCCTGGCGTTGTCACCGTGAGCATCGGTCCGCCCATCGCCACTAAGGGTCTCAAGCCCGATGCGGTGAATGAGGCGGCGCGCGCCTGGATCGAGGCCGAAGTGGAGCATTTGCCGCGTGCCCGGGCCTAGCCGCCAAGCACGCACCATACGTCTGCCGGGGCGCGACGTGGCGTATCTGCTGACGCGCAGCCGGCGGCGCACCTTGGCCTTGTCTGTGGGGATCAGCGGAGTGCGCGTGAACGTGCCCTACTGGGTCACGTTGCGTGAGATCGAAGGCTTCATCCGCGAGCGTGCCGAGTGGCTCCAGCAGATCCTGGAGCGGCGCGAGGCGGCCCAGGCCACCCGCCTGGCCGATGGCAGCACGGTGTGGTACCTGGGGCGCGCACTCAAGCTCAGGTGTTTTCCGGGTTTGTTCGAGGAAGTGCGCCGCGTGCGCCACGAACTCTGGGTGAGCGGTGCCGGCGAAGCCGTTCCCGACCTCATCGCCGAGTGGTTGCGGCGCAAGGCGGCGCAACTGCTGCCGCGCCGCGCGCTGCGCTACGGCAGGCGGCTCGGGCGCCGCTGCGAAACCGGACTGATGACGGGCGGCAGCCGATGGGGGAGCTGCACTGCGCGCGGCCGCATACGGCTGAACTGGCAATTGATCGGCGCGCCACTATGGGTCATCGACTACGTGGCCGCGCATGAGGCCGCCCATCTCCTGCACCTGGACCATTCACCCCGCTTCTGGTCCCAGGTCGAGGCTCTGCACCCGCGCTGGCGGGAGGCGCGCAACTGGCTCAAGGCGCACGGGGATACGTTGTTGACGGGAGACTGACATGAGGGTGCTGCATACCATGCTGAGGGTGGGCAACCTGGAGCGTGCGATCGACTTTTACACCCAGGTGCTGGGCATGAGGCTGCTGCGCCAGAAGGATTATCCGGACGGCAAATTCACTCTTGCCTTCGTCGGCTACGACACCGAGGACAAGACTGCGGTGCTGGAGCTGACCTATAACTGGGGGGTGGAAAAATATGACCTCGGCAGCGGCTATGGGCATATCGCCATCGAGGTGGACGACGCCTACAAGGCCTGTGCAGCGGTCATCGCCAAAGGCGGCCGCGTCACGCGTCCGGCCGGGCCCATGAAGCACGGCACGACGGTGATCGCGTTTGTGGAAGATCCCGACGGCTACAAAATCGAGTTCATCCAGAGGGGTACCGCCGGGCATTCCGCTTGACGCACCGGCAGTGCTCCTAGGGTGCGCGGGTAATCTTCTGGTACAGGGCGCGCGCCTGGGCTTCTTCGCCGAAGCTGACGCGACGGTCGAACAGGGCCTTCAACTCCTCGCGCGCGCGGGGACTGTCTCCGCTGGCGTACAGGGCGTAGGCGACATGCCATTGGATGTCGGCCGAGTCAGGTTGTTTGGTCTGGGCCTGGCGTAGATAAGGCAGCCCCTGCGCCGCCTGACGGTTTTGCACGAGTGCCCAACCATAGGTGTCGAGCACCGAAGGGTTGTCAGGCTGGAGCTTGTAGGCACGCTGCGCGTATTGCACCGCGTGAGGGTCGCCGCTTTGCGCCAAAGCCCAGGCGAGGTTGTTGAGCAGGGCGACATTGTCCGGGTTGCGCGTCAGCAGCTGCTGGTAGGTGCGCGCGGCGCTTGGGTATTGGCCATTTTTCATGTACGCCTGGGCGAGGGCGTTGGCGATCTCCTGGTCCTCGGGGTGTGTCTTGGCCCAGCTATCCAGGGTGGCGATGCCCTGCGCCGTATCGCCGGCGGCCGTTTGCGCCCGGTACAGACGCAGGATGGCGGGGCTGTTGGGCTTGAGCGCCTGGGCGCGCCGGTAGGACGCGATGGCCGCTGTGTAATCCTTGCGGGCGTAGGCGATGTCTCCTTCGAGGAAGGCGGCAAGGCTTTGTTCGGTGGGAGTGCTGCCGAGCGCGCGGGCACTGGCGAAAGCGTCGTCGTAGCGCTGCATCTTGATGTACTGCTCCGCCAGTGCCGCCTGCAGGACAGGGGCCTTGCCGCTCAGTTGGGCGGCCTGCTGCAGATGTTTGAGCGCTTCGTTCTGGTCACCGTTGAGGTCGTAGGCGTGGGCGAGTAGCAGTTGCACGTTGGCGGATTTGGGCTGGACGTCGGCCAACTTGCGGAATGAATCCAGGCCGTTGGCCTTTTCTCCCGCGGCCAGCTGCACCCGGCCGAGGAGTTCAAGCGCGGCAGGATTGGAGGGCTGCAGGTCGTGGGCTTCGCGCGCATGTACGAGCGCCTCGGCGGTATTTCCCTGGCCGAGGTAATACGCGGCCTTGAGCAGGCGCGGCTGCGGCGCGTTGGGATGCGCAGCCGCAGCCTTGTCGAGCCAGCCGAGATATTCGGCATCCTGTTTTTGCGCCAGCGCCAGTTGCGCGAGGGACAGCATGGCAGGCAAATTCCCGGGGTCGGCCTTGAGCAGGGCCTCGAATTGCTGGCGCGCGGCTTGCGGCTGGCCCTGCGCCAGGTCGATCTGCGCCAGATTGGCAGCGGCAGGGAAGTATTTCGGATCCTGCGCCAGCGCCTGGTGGAAACTTTTGCGTGCCGCCGCGGAGTCCTTCTTGCCCAAATACGCCGAGCCCTGCAGATTCCAGGCTGCGGCGTCATGAGGCTGCTTTTTCAGCCAGACTGCGATGGCGGCAAGAGCCTGGTCATATTGACTGTGCTTCAGATAATTGAGCGTCAGGAGCAGATCCGGCCTGGGGTTGTCCTTGTCCATGCTGGCGGCGCTTTGCAGGTCTGCAACCCCCGCCTCGTTGCCGGCACCGAGGCGCGCCAGGCCAAGGTCGGTGAGGACACCCGCATTGTCGGGCGCGAGTTTGCTGGCTCTCTGGAAATAGCCTACGGCTTCGTCGGGCTTGCTGCGGGCAAGGGCGATTTCGCCGGCCAGCGTGAGGACGGCCGGATCCTGGCTGGTATCGGGGTTGAGCGGCATCAGGGTACCGTGGGCATCGTCGACCTCGCCCAGGCGCAGTTGCGCGGCAGCCAGCAGGCGGCGTGCAAAGGAGTTGCCGGGGTTGGCAGCGAGAACCTTGCCCAATTGAGTCTCTGCCTGCTGGAGATTGCCCAGATTGAATTCCACGGCGCCGGACAGAAGCAGGGCGGGAGCAAAATCGGGGGCACCTTTCAGCACCGGGGCCAGGGCATCACGCGCCTCCTTGACGGCGCCGCTCTGATAATCGATCAGAGCCTGGGTATAGCCTGCCTGCAGGTTGCCGGGGTTGTCCTTGAGCACCTGATCGACCCACTGGCGTGCTTGTGCCGCCTGGCCCTGTGCCAGGGCCAGGCGGGCGAGAGCCAGGCGAGCGTCATAATGGTGCGGGTTGATGTCGAGCACCGCTTCATAGGCTTGCCGCGCTGCCTGCATCTGGCCCTGGGCTCGCAGCGTATCAGCCTTGAGCAGCAAGGCGTCGACCATTTTCGGGTCTTGCGCCAGCGCCTGGTCCGCCTGCTGTAGGGCGTCCGCCGGTTTGGCTTCCAGCAGGAGCGCGCGGGCGCGCGCCAGGTGAAGCTCAGGATTGTTCGGATATGCACCCTGGGCCTGGTCCAGCAGCTGCTCGGCTTCGATGCGTTTGCCTTGCGCAAGGTAGGCTTGCGCGCGCGCTGCCGCCAGGGCGGGATAAAGGGCGCTGCGCGGATCGGGTTCGGGCTCGTCGAGGATGCGCTGGAAGTCTCCTGCGCCCAGCCAGGCTCGCATGAGCAGGGGGGTGACCGCCTGGGCATCGTAGCCAAGGTCGCGTGCGCGTTCCAGTTCCTTGGCCGCAGCTGCGTAATTCAGGGTATCGAAATAAATTTTCCCCAGCAGAAAGCGGCCGATGGGGCTGCGCGGCTGTTGCTGAAGCAGGTTTTTGAGTTCGATGATGGCGCCATTGTATTTGCCCTGTTGCTCCAGGGCCTGGGCCTGGGCGAGCAGTTTCTGCGGAGCCTCGTGGCGGCTGCACGCACCCAGGGCAAGGCCGAGGATGACCAGCAGAGGGGCGACCCGGCGCGGCATCATGATTTCAGCCCATAGCGGTTCATGAGGTCGTAGAGCGTGGGGCGCGACACACCCAGCAGTTCAGAGGTCTGGGCGATGTTGTTCTGGGTGCGGGCCAGCGCGCGCACAATGGCGCGCCGTTCTGCTTCCTCACGCACCTGGCGCAGATTGAGAGGCAAGCTGTCCTGGGCCGCGTTTGCGTCCAGGCCGAGATCCTGGGCCGAAATCAGCGGTCCGTCGGACATGATGACGGCGCGCCTGAGGAGGTTCTCCATTTCGCGCACGTTGCCGGGCCACGCGTGGCTTTCGAGGGCGTAGAGCGCATCCGGCGCGAAACCCTTGATGCTGCGCTTCTCGGCGCGCGCCAGGCGCTCCAGGAAGGCATGCGCCAGCAAGTTTGCGTCGCCCGGGCGGGCGCGCAAGGGAGGGATGTCAATGACGATTTCCGAGAGCCGGTAATAGAGATCCTCGCGAAAATTGCCTTCCTGGATCATGGTGCGCAGGTCCTGGTGCGTGGCGCACACCACGCGCACGTCCACCGCGATCTCGGTGCGTCCGCCCAGACGCTCGATCACGCGCTCCTGCAGGAAGCGCAGCAGTTTCGCCTGCAGCGGCAGCGGCAGGTCGCCGATTTCGTCAAGGAACAGGGTGCCTTCGTGGGCGGTCTCAATCTTGCCCATGGTTTGCTTGGCGGCGCCCGTGAAGGCCCCCTTTTCGTAGCCGAACAGCTCAGACTCGAGAAGGTTCTCCGGGATGGCGGCGCAGTTGATGGCGACGAAGCGCTTGCCGGCACGCGGGCTCAGGGTGTGCAGGGCGCGGGCCAGCACCTCCTTGCCGGTGCCGGATTCGCCCAGTATCAACACCGTCGCGGCGGAGGGCGCCACCTTTTCCACCGTGCGGCACACTTTCAGCA
>JAJXXS010000168.1 GCA_021780975.1 Pseudomonadota bacterium | reverse complement strand
TACTTCACCACGTCGTGGCCGGAAATGTCGATGGCGTGGATGAACAGGCTGCCGACGAAGGGCGGCAGGTCGAAGCGCGCGCGGATGGCCTGGCTGTCCAACACCAGCACGCCGTTGGCGGGCGGCAGCGGCTCGTCCCATTCCACCAGCATGTCGCCTTCGGCGGAGAACAGGCAGCACCAGAAAGTCGGGTTCACCGCCCCGCGCGCCGCCCAATAATTGGCGGTGACCAGGCGCGTGTGGGCATTGGGCTCGTCGCGGAAGAACGCGTAATTGGTGGCGAAATTGAGCGGGTCGAGATAGTTCTCCGGCCGCGACAGCATGGTGCCGGGCAGCTTGAGCGTATCCAGGGAAAAGATTTCGCAGTCTTCCGGCAGCAGGTGGCGGCACTGGTCCAGTTCGCGCCGCGCATCGAACGCGCTCACCAGCAGGCGCTTGGGCGCCAGACCGACCAGTTCGCTGATGGCCTGACGGTACAGCCCCAGCACCTTGGTGCCCAGGCGCTCGACGCGATTGGTGAGCACGGCCTGGATTTCGATGCGGCTCAGGTCATACAGCGCGGCAAAGGTATCCAGTTGCCCCAGCGGATCGTAGATCACCACCGGCGGGCCGGCCTCGAGCGCCTCCAGCATGGGCCGCGCCTGACGCGCCGCGAGGGGATGGCCCAGCGCCTTGAACAGGCTGTGGCCGCCGAGTTTGGGATCGTAGGTGGAAAGCTGCAGGGACATGGCCGGCAATGTGCTGTCTAGGGAAAGCTCGCGCCTTGGCGTGCGCGATAACGGGCGATAATACCAGCCCGCCTCCAGCCCCGCTAAGTTCCCGCCGCGCCATGCCCCTGCTCACCGCCAAGAACGCCTGCCTCGCCTACGGCCATGTGCCGCTCCTGGATCACGCCGAGTTGCAGCTCGATGCCGGCGAGCGCGTCGCCCTGATCGGCCGAAACGGCTCGGGCAAATCCTCGCTCCTGGCGGCGCTGGCGGGCGAGCGCGCGCTCGACGACGGCGAACTGTGGCGCGCGCCGGCGCTCAAGCTTGCCTACGTGGCGCAGGAGCCGGAACTGGCGCCCGAACAGAATGTATATGACACCGTGGTCTCCGGGCTGGGGGAAAGCACCCGGCTGCTGGCCGCCTACCATGCGCTGTCGCAACAATTGGCGCAGGCCGACAGCGCCGCGCAGCCGGCGCTGCTGGAGCGCCTGCACGACCTGCAGGGCCGCCTGGAAACCCTGGGCGGCTGGAGCGTCGCCAGCCAGGCCGAGCGCGTGATCGCCCGCTTCGGGCTAGACGCGGAGGGGCGCGTGGCGACCCTGTCCGGCGGCCAGAAGAAGCGCTTGGCGCTGGCACGCGCGCTGGTCGCCGAGCCGCAGGTGCTGCTGCTGGACGAACCCACCAACCACCTCGACATCGCCGCCATCGAGTGGCTGGAAGAGTTGCTGCTCGCCGCTCCGCTCACGCTGCTGTTCATCACCCACGACCGGCGCTTTCTGGAGAAGCTGGCCACCCGCATCGTCGAACTTGACCGCGGCCGCCTGACGAGCTTCCCGGGCAATTTCGCCGCCTACCGCCAGCGCAAGGAAAGCCTGCTGGCGGAGGAGGCCCAGCTCAACGCCAAGTTCGACAAATTCCTCGCCCAGGAGGAGGTATGGATACGCAAGGGCGTGGAAGCGCGCCGCACCCGCAACGAAGGCCGCGTGCGCCGCCTGGAGCGCCTGCGCGTGGAGCGCGCGGCGCGGCGCGAACGCGCCGGGCAGGTGCGGCTGGCGCTCGACGCCGGCGAAAAAAGCGGCCAGCTGGTGGCAGAGCTCAGCCATGTCTGCAAGGCCTACGGCGAGGGCGCGGAACGGCGCGTGATCGTGCAGGATCTCTCCTGCCGCATCCTGCGCGGCGACCGCGTCGGCCTCATCGGCCCCAACGGCGCCGGCAAGACCACCCTGCTCAAGCTCATCCTCGGCGAACTCAAGCCGGACAGCGGCACGGTGCGCCAGGGTACGCGCCTGGCGACGGCCTACTTCGACCAGTTCCGTGCGCAGCTGGATGGCGAGGCCAGCCTGGCGGACGTCATCTCGCCCGGCTCGGACTATGTGGAAATCAACGGCGAGCGCAAGCACGTCACCGCCTATCTGGAGGATTTCCTATTCCCGCCCTCGCGCGCGCGCGCGCCCGTCAAGTCCCTGTCGGGCGGGGAAAAGAACCGCCTGCTGCTGGCGCGCCTGTTCGCCCGCCCCGCCAATGTGCTGGTGCTGGACGAGCCGACCAACGACCTCGATATGGAAACCCTGGAACTGCTCGAATCCCTGCTGCAGGACTACACCGGCACGCTGTTCCTGGTGAGCCATGACCGCGCCTTTCTCGACAACGTGGTGACCCAGACCCTGGTCGCCGAAGGCGGCGGGCTGTGGCGCGAATACGTGGGCGGCTACGAGGACTGGCTGCGCCAGCGTACCGCACCCATCGCCGCAAACAGGCCCGCTGTCGCCGCCGCGCCCGCGCCCGGCCGCGCCGCCAACCGTCCGGCCAAGCTGTCCTACAAGGATGCCCGCGAACTGGAGCAATTGCCTGCCCGCATCGACGCACTGGAGACCGAGCAGCGCGACATCACCGAGCGCCTGCAGGATCCCGCGCTGCACGTCGCCCAGGCCGATGAAGCCGCGCGCCTGGCGGCCCGCCTGGACGCCATCGAAGCCGAGCTCTTGCAGCTCCTGGAACGCTGGGAAGCGCTGGAGGCCCATGGCAGGAACGCCTGACCCCGGGGCCTCACCCTGCCCCTGCGGCAGCGGCCGCTCGCTCGAAGCATGCTGCGGTCCCTGCCTGGATGGCACGGCCCCCGCGGCCAGTGCCGAGGCCCTCATGCGCTCGCGCTACAGCGCCTACGTGCTGGGCGACGAGACCTATCTGCTCGCCACCTGGCACCCCGACACCCGCCCCGCCACGCTCGATCTGGCGACCGCACCGCGGCCGCGCTGGCTGGGCTTGCAGGTAATGGCCCACCGCCCCCTCGACGCCGAGCACGCCACGGTGGAATTCGTCGCCCGCTACAAGATCAACGGACGCGCCCATCGCCTGCACGAAACCAGCCGCTTCGAGAAACTCGCCGGCCGCTGGGTTTACCGCGACGGCGACCTCCTGGATTGAATGCTCAGGGCGCCGCTGGCTCAAGCTCAGAAATCCACCTGGTGTATGCCCAGGAATTGCATCTGCACTTCCAGCTTGATCTGGCTGGTTTCCTGTGCGAGTGCATGTGGAAAAGGCTGGAACGGCGCCGAGCGGTCGACGATCTCGCGCGCGAAAGCCGGCAGGGTGGGATCGCCGCTTACGCCATCGATCTGTAGCGCCTGCACGCTGCCATCGGCCCCCACGATCAAATACACCGCCACCGTGCCCACGCCCTTGCCCGTGTAGATCACGTCGCCCACGTGCTGTATTTTCTGCAGCAGCGCGGCGAGGTAGTAGCGCGCAGTCAGCGAATCGGGATTGTGGACCTGCTGGAAGACGGAACGGCGCGTCACCTCGGCGGCGGCAACCTCGGCCTGAGAGGCCAGCGTCGCCGCATCAGGCAGGCGCGGCCGTGCCGTAGGTGCGGGCGTCTCGGCGCGTTGCGGGCGCTGCCGCGTCTCGGCACGCAGGTGGATGGCCGCGCCGGAGACACGCGGCAGGCGCAAGGCCGGCGTCTGCGGCCGCGCAACAGGTGCGTGCCGTGCGGGCGCTGGCGCTGGCGCGGG
>JAJXXS010000153.1 GCA_021780975.1 Pseudomonadota bacterium | reverse complement strand
GTATACAGGGCATAGGCGGGGAGGTGATCCGGCTGACTCGAAATGGCGAGGGGCTCGCCGAGCGTAAAGGGCACCGCCATCTGGCGCGTGGCATGGGCGAGAACGAACAGCAGCGCCAATACCAGGGGCAGGGCGACCAGATCGCGCCGGTTCGGCAGAGGGAAGGCGATGCGCGGCAGCAGGGTCATGGCGCCGGAGAGAAGAGGGCGCGGCGACGATACCTCATGTGCTCCGCATGCTCAAGGGTGAAAACGGAAGATGTTGATGCGAGTGCATGGCAAGGGTATGAAAAAAACGGCGCCCGCAGGCGCCGTCGCAAAATGCTCGAGTAAGGAGGAGAGCCATCGGTCGGAGACCAGAAACCTCGAGCCAACCCTTCCAGCAAACCCGGCTTGCGGTTGCAAGGCCGTTTTCAACCGGAGTATTGGCTTTTTCGGCGTCGTGCGGAAAAACTTTAGGGCCGGTCTGCCGCCTGGTAAAGGCGGGCTTTTGTGATTTAATCCCGCTATCCGGTTGATCCGGACTAATCCATTTTATCGAAAAGACATGATACTGGTGACAGGCGGCGCCGGCTTTATCGGTGCGAATTTTGTGCTGGACTGGCTGCGCCTGGAAGGCGAGCCGGTGCTCAATCTGGACAAGCTCACCTATGCGGGCAATCTGGCGAGCCTGGCGGAGCTGTCGGCGGATGAGCGCCACGTTTTCGTGCAGGGCGACATCGGCGACCAGGAACTGGTCGGCCGGTTGCTGCAGCGGCACCGCCCGCGCGCCGTGGTCAATTTCGCCGCCGAAAGCCATGTCGACCGCTCCATCCATGGGCCGGCCGAGTTCGTGCAGACCAACATCGTCGGCACCTTCAACCTGCTGGAATGCGTGCGCGCCTATTGGAATGGTCTGGCCGAGGGGGAGAAGCGGGCTTTCCGCTTCCTGCACGTGTCGACCGACGAGGTGTTCGGCTCGCTCGGCGCGGCCGATGCGGCTTTCTCGGAAACCACGCCGTATGCGCCCAACAGCCCCTATTCGGCCTCCAAGGCGGCCTCCGATCACCTGGTACGGGCCTACCACCACACCTACGGGCTGCCGGTGCTCACCACCAACTGCTCGAACAATTACGGCCCCTACCAATTCCCGGAAAAGCTCATCCCGCTGATCATCCACAATGCCCTGGCCGGCAAGCCGCTGCCCATCTATGGCGACGGCCAGAACGTGCGCGACTGGCTGTACGTGGCCGACCATTGCAGCGCCATCCGCACGGTGCTCGCCAAGGGCCGCCTGGGCGAGACCTACAATATCGGCGGCTGCAACGAGAAGACCAATCTGGAAGTGGTGCACACGATCTGCGCCCTGCTGGACGAATTGGCTCCGGCCGCGCGGCCCTACGCCGATCTCATCACCTATGTCGCCGATCGCCCCGGCCATGACCGCCGCTACGCCATCGACGCCCGCAAGATCATGGCGGAACTGGCCTGGCACCCGGCAGAAACCTTCGAGACCGGGATGCGCAAGACCGTGGCCTGGTATCTGCAGCACCAGAACTGGGTCGCCCAGGTGGTTTCGGGCGAATATCGGCAATGGCTCGCCACCAACTACGGAGAGGCCCGCGCATGAGCAAGGTACGCAAGGGCATCATCCTGGCCGGGGGTTCCGGCACCCGGCTCTACCCGGTCACGCAGGCGGTATCCAAGCAATTGCTGCCGGTGTACGACAAGCCCATGATCTATTATCCGTTGGCCACCCTCATGCTGGCGGGCATCCGCGATATCCTGGTCATCTCCACGCCCCAGGATACGCCCCGCTTCGAGCAACTGCTGGGCGATGGCAGCCAGTGGGGCCTGCATATCGCCTACGCGGTGCAGCCCTCGCCGGACGGCCTGGCGCAGGCCTTCATCATCGGCGAGCCCTTTCTCGGCGGGGCGCCTTCCGCCCTCGTGCTGGGAGACAACATCTTCCACGGCCACGATCTTGCGCAGGCCTTGAGCACCGCCCAGAGCAAGGCGGCAGGGGCCACCGTATTCGCCTATCCGGTGCATGATCCGGAGCGCTATGGCGTTGTGGAGTTCGATGCTGCGGGCCACGCGGTGAGCCTGGAGGAAAAGCCTGCGCATCCCAAGTCGCGCTATGCGGTGACCGGCCTGTATTTCTACGACGAGCGCGCGCCGGCAGTGGCCAGGAGCCTCAAGCCCTCGCCGCGGGGTGAGTTGGAGATCACCGACCTCAATCGCCAGTACCTGGCGTGGGGCGAACTGGACGTGCAGGTCATGGGGCGGGGACACGCCTGGCTGGATACGGGCACGCATGAATCGCTGCTGGAGGCCTCCCTCTTCATCGAAACCCTGGAAAAGCGCCAGGGCCTCAAGGTGGCCTGCCCGGAGGAAATCGCTTATCGTCAGGGCTTCATCGACGCGGCGCAATTGGCGCGCCTGGCCGAGCCACTGAAGAAGAACGGCTACGGCCAATACCTCCTGGCCTTGTTGAACGAAAGGATATTCTGATGCGGCGCCTGGACACCGATCTGCCCGGCGTTTTCATGATCGAGCCCAAGGTGTTCGGCGACGCGCGCGGCTTTTTCATGGAAAGCTACAATCGCCGCACCCTGGCCGAACTGGGCGTGGACGGCGAGTTCGTGCAGGACAATCACTCGCGCTCGGCGCGCGGGGTTCTGCGCGGCCTCCACTATCAAATCCGCCAGCCGCAGGGCAAGCTGGTGCGGGTGGTGGCCGGGGCGGTGTACGACGTGGCGGTCGATCTGCGCAAGAGTTCCCCGACCTTCGGGCGTTGGACGGGTTTCGAGCTCTCTGCCGACAACAAGCTCATGGCCTGGATCCCTCCCGGTTTCGCCCACGGCTTCCTGGTGCTTTCCGATTACGCCGAATTCCTCTACAAGACTACCGACTACTACGCCCCCGAGCATGAGCGTTCCCTCCTGTGGAACGACCCCGCGCTCGGGATCGCCTGGCCCCTGGGGGATGCCGCGCCGCTGCTCTCCGCCAAGGATCAGGCGGCGCAGCCGCTGGCCCAGGCGGAGACCTACCCGTGAGGCGCATCCTGGTCACCGGAGGCAATGGTCAGGTGGGCTGGGAATTGCGCCGCGCCCTGGCCCCGCTCGGAGAGGTCGTCGCTCCTGGGCGCGAACTGCTCGATTTGGCGCGCCCGCAGACCCTGCACTCGGCGATCGCGCAGTTGCGGCCGGCGCTCATCGTCAACCCCGCGGCGTATACGGCGGTAGACAAGGCGGAAGCCGAGCCGGAATTGGCTCGTCTGGTCAATGGCGAGGCGCCGGGAGTGCTGGCGGAGGCGGCTGCGCGGCTGAAGATTCCGCTGATTCATTATTCCACCGACTATGTCTTCGACGGCCGCCTCGGGCGAGCCTATCGGGAAACGGATGCGCCCAACCCGCAAAGCGTGTACGGCGCTACCAAACAGGCAGGGGAAGAGGCCATCGCTGCCGTGGGCGGACGCTTCCTCATCCTGCGCACTTCCTGGGTATACGGCCTGCGCGGCAAGAATTTCCTTCTCACCATGCTGCGGCTGGGGCGCGAGCGAGAGGAAGTGGGCGTGGTGAGCGATCAGTTTGGCGCACCCACGTGGAGCCGCCTGATTGCGGAGGCCAGCGCCCACCTGGCCGGGTCCTGGTTGCGGGGAGACGAGGCGGGACGCGCCAAACTGGAGTCGGGCTGGGGCACTTATCATCTGTGCGCCGGCGGGCACACCTCCTGGCATGGGTTTACCGCCGCCATCTTTGCTCATTTGCAGAGCACCGAAGGGCGCGCGGCGCGGCTGAAAGCCATCGCGACGTCGGATTATCCGACGCCCGCCCAGCGTCCGGCCAACTCGCGCTTGGATTGCGCCAAATTGCGCTCCGCTTTCGAGCTGGAGCTGCCCGACTGGCAGGCTGGCCTGGATTTGTGCCTGGAGGCATAGGAATTGCGTGCCTATTCAGATGCGCAAGTTTTTAGCATCTCGCCCGTTCCCAAAAAAAATACATATTAAACATCATCATAAAAATATTAACTGAAGTATTGCGTGAGGTAAGCCTATGCATTTTGCTCTGCATCCGGTGATTCTTTCCGGGGGTTCCGGTACCCGTCTGTGGCCGCTTTCGCGCGCAGCCTTGCCCAAGCAGCTCCTGCCGCTGGCGTCGAAGCGCAGCCTCTTTCAGGATACGGTTGGGCGTCTTGCGGCTTTGGAGGGCGCTGCTGTCCCCATGGTCATCTGCAATGACGAGCATCGCTTCATGATCGCTGAACAGATGCGCGAGATCGGTGCCGATCACCAGGGCATCCTCCTTGAGCCGGTCGGGCGCAATACTGCGCCTGCCATCACGGTGGCGGCGTTGCGTCTGGCCGCCCGGGACGCAGAGGCCTGCATGCTGGTGCTGCCGGCGGATCATCTGGTCGCAGACGCGGCGGCATTTGCGCAGGGGGTGGCACGCGGCCTGTTGGCCGCGCAAAGCGGTCGCCTGGTAACTTTCGGCATCCTGCCACGCCATGCGGAAACCGGTTACGGTTATATCCGACAGGGCAAGGATCTTGGGGATGGCGTCCGCGAAGTCGCCGCCTTCGTCGAAAAACCGGACGCCCCGACTGCGCAAGCCTATGTCGCCAGCCGGGAATATTTCTGGAACAGCGGCATGTTTCTGTTCCGTGCCAGGGATTACCTGGATGAACTGGGCCGGATGCGGCCGGACATCCTCGCCGCCTGCCAGGCGGCCTTGGCGGGCGCCAAGGAGGATCTCGATTTCGTGCGCCTCGACAAGGCCGCTTTTGCCGCTTGCCCCTCGGAATCCGTCGACTATGCCGTGATGGAGCATACCGGCAAGGCTGCAGTGGTGCCCGTCGACATCGGCTGGAATGACATAGGCGCCTGGTCGGCGCTCTGGGAGGTCGGCGACAAGGATGCCGCCGGCAACGTGGTGCGCGGCGATGTCATGATCGAGGGCGGCCGCAACAACTACCTGCGCGCGGAATCACGCCTGCTGGCGGCGCTCGGCGTGGACGACCTGGTCGTGGTGGAAACACCCGATGCCGTCCTGGTGGCAAGACGCGACCGGGTTCAGGACGTCAAAATCCTGGTGGAGAAGCTCAAGGCCGGCGGTCGTGACGAGCATGTCTACCATACCCGGGTGCATCGTCCCTGGGGCTGGTATGAGGGCATCGACGCGGGGGAGCGTTTTCAGGTCAAGCGCATCATGGTCAAGCCGGGGGAGAAGCTTTCCCTGCAGATGCACCATCACCGCGCCGAGCATTGGATAGTGGTGTCAGGCACGGCCAAGGTGACGCGCAACGGCGAGGAGGTGCTGCTGACCGAAAACCAGTCCACCTATATTCCACTGGGCGCCAGCCATCGCCTTGAAAATCCGGGCAGGATCCCCTTGCACATGATAGAGGTGCAGTCGGGCGCCTATCTCGGCGAGGACGACATCGTGCGCTTCGAGGATATCTACAAACGCAACTGAACGCCTTTCTTCGTGCCTTCCGCCCAAGGCGGCTTGCCGCCTTGTGAAGCGCTGACGCGCAGGCCCTATAATATCCCCAGAATTTCCGGTTCCCGCCCATGAAACTCATCTCCTCGCTCACCACTCCTTTTGGCCGCAAGGCAAGAATCTTTTTGCTGGAGAAGAAGATTCCCTTCGCCCTGGAAATTGATATTCCCTGGAACGCCGACAGCGCGGTTTCGGAATTCAACCCCCTGGGCAAGGTTCCCGTGCTGGTGCTGAAGGACGGGCAAACCCTGTTCGACTCGCGCGTCATCGTCGAATATCTGGATCACGTGAGTCCGGTGTCCCAGCTCATTCCGCAGGATCCGGCCTGGAAGATCTACGCCCGCAAGATAGAAGCGCTTGCGGACGGCATCACCGACGCCGCTGCCGCCGTGTTCTTGGAAAGGAAGCGCAGCGAGGCGCGGCAGGATCCGGACTGGATTGCGCGGCAGCAGGGCAAGGTCTTCCGCGGCCTGGAAGCGCTGGCTGAGGAGTTGGGGGAGAACACCCACTTCATAGAGAACCGCCTGAGTCTGCCCGACATCGCGGTCGGCTGCACCCTGGGCTATCTGGATTTCCGCTTTCCGGAAATCAACTGGCGCGAGGCGCATCCCAACCTGGCGAAGCTCGCCGACAAACTCAATGCGCGTCCATCGTTTCAGGAAACCGTTCCGGTAGCGTAGCTTCCTCCGATGAGCGCAATGTCTCCGCCACTGCCCAAGGCCACCCTCGCCGGCGGCTGTTTCTGGTGCCTGGAGGCGGTGTTTCAGGAACTCAGGGGGGTGGAAAAGGTGGTCTCCGGCTATATGGGGGGCCATGTGGACGATCCCACGTACGAGGCTGTTTGCAGCGGCACCACGGGGCATGCGGAAGTGGTGCAGGTGGAATTCGATCCGCTGCAGATTTCCTTCGCCGACCTGCTGGACGTGTTCTTTGCCATCCATGACCCGACGACTTTGAACCGCCAGGGCAACGACCGCGGGACGCAATACCGCTCCGCCATCTATTACCATGACGAGGCACAGAGACAGGCCGCTGTAGCCCTGATCGCCCGTTTGTCAGCGCAACGGACCTGGCCGGATCCCATCGTCACGGAGGTGACGTCTGCCGGGACGTTTTATCCCGCCGAGTCCTATCACCACAATTACTATGCTGGCCACCCCAGCCAGCCCTACTGCCAGTTCGTCGTGGCACCCAAGGTGGCCAAGGCGCGCAAGGCCTTCGCCGCGCGCCTCAAGCCGGGAAGCTGAGGCGCGCGGATACTACTGCGCCGCCGGCTTGGCGGCGGGCAGGCTGATTTCGCGCGAGGGCACGACGGTCGAGATGGCGTGCTTGAAGACCATCTGACCGCCCTGATCGTGGCCTTTCAGCACGACCACGTACTGATCGAAGGATTCCACGCGCCCGACCAGCTTGATGCCGTTGACGAGGAAGACGGAGACAGGGATTCTTTCCTTGCGCAACGCGTTCAAGAACGCATCCTGCAGGTGGCGGTGTTCGGTTTCGGCCATATGGGGCCTCCTCAAAAGGCCGCCCCCTTAGGGGCGGAGTAAATCACTGGATACTTGCCTTCTGGCGCAGCGCCTGGATGGCTTGGCGCAACTCTTGTTGCTGGAGTTGCTGGACGATCTGCTCCTTGACCTCTGCCAAGGGCGGCACCTTGACGGGGCGCTTGTCCTGCAGGTCGATGATATGCCAGCCGAACTGGGTTTCCACCGGGGACTTCGTGTACTGGCCCTTCTGCAGCTTGGCCATCGCCTCGCTGAATTGCGGCACTAGATTGGCCGGCATCACCCACCCCAGTTCACCGCCGTTCTTGGCGGAACCTGGATCTATGGATTTTTCCTTGGCCAGCTTGGAAAAACTCGCACCTTTTTCCAGCTGGGCAATGATGGCGTCCGCTTCGGCCTTGGTTTTCACCAGGATATGGCGCACCTTGTATTCGTCTCCGGCGTTGGCCGCCTTGGCCTGCTCATAGGCCTGCTTGATCTGGGCGTCGCCGATGGGATGGGTTTTCACATAATTCTGCAGGTAGGCCTTGGCCAGCGTGTCGCGGCGGCCGATGTCGAGCGCGGCCGCGACGGTCGCGTTCTTGTCCAGGCCTTCCTTGACTGCGGCGTCGCTCAGCAGGACCAGATTGATCAGGCTTTGCTTGACCTGCTCGTCCAGTTGGGGCGAGTTCGGCGCGCCCTGATGGAGCAGATCTTCCCGCGTCAGCGTACCCCAGAGCGCGGGGATGCTTTGGCCATTGACCACGGCGATGGGCTTGCTGGCCGCCGCTGGAGCGGCTGTCTCGGCGGCCTGCGCCAGCGGGCTCAGGACGAGCAGGGCGGCGAGCAGGGATTGTTGGAATCGGTGGGATAAAGACATAAGCTCCTCTCAGAGTTCTTCGGGGGTTAGAGCGGTAATGGCCAGAGCGTGCACCCGCCCGTGCATGAGGTCGCCCAGGGTTTGATAAACCAGCCTATGCCGCGCAACGGCATTGAGGCCGGAGAATTGCCGTGCAACGATGACGAGTCGGTAATGCCCGCCGCCGCCCGCCGCGCCAGCATGGCCCGCATGTTGCGCGCTTTCATCGAAAACTTCCACATTTTCCGGCTGCAGCGCCTGCAAACGCTGGTGTATGGCTTCCAGGGTATCCGTCATGGCAAGGTCTTCTTGAAGGGGCGCACACGGACCTGCGCATATACGCCCGCTGCGACATAGGGGTCGGCTGCCGCCCAGGCCTCGGCCGCTGCGAGAGAGTCGAATTCGGCGATGATGAGGCTGCCGGCAAAGCCCGCGGGGCCCGGATCAGGGCTGTCGATGGCGGGCATGGGACCGGCCAGCAGCAGACGCCCCGCCTCGGTCAGGGCTTGCAGGCGCTCCAGATGAGCGGGGCGGGCGGCAAGCCGCTTGCTCAGCGAATCGGGCACGTCTTCCGCCAGGATGGCATACCACATGATGTCAGTCGTTCTGCTTGTCGAGATGGCGGGAAATGAAATAGGTCTGGGCCAGCACGAACACCAGCATCAGCCCCAGGCTGCCGAAGAGCTTGAAATCCACCCACACGTCGGTGGAGAAATTGAAGGCCACCAGCAGGTTCAGCACGCCCATCAGCGCAAAGAACGCGCCCCAGCTCAGGTTCAGGAGACTCCAGGCGCTGCCGGGAAGTTCCACTTCGGCGTTCATGAGGGAGCGGATAAGGTTTTTGCCGCGCGCGGCGGCGCCTAGGATCGCGCCTGAGAATACCCAGTAAAGAACCGTGGGCTTCCATTTGATGAAGGCCTCGTCGTGCAGCCAGAGGGTCGCTCCACCCATCACGACGATGATGGCGAGACTGATCCACAGCATGGGTTCGACCTTGCGCCCCTTGAGTTTCACCCAGCCCACCTGCAGGAACGTGGCCAGGATGGCCACCAGGGTGGCCAGGTAGATGCCGGGCTTGTCGGCCGGGATGCCGGGCAGGCCGAGATGCGCCAGCAAGGCATGAGTGGTTGCAGGTGCCGCATCGCCCAATTTATAGGCAATGAAAAAGACGATGACGGGGAACAGATCGAAAATGAATTTCATCGAAGCGTGTGGGTGCCGACGAACCTGCATCGGACATCGACGCGATAAGGCTCGCAGCATTGGTGAATATCAGCCATATTTTGCTATGATTTTCAGACCCTTCCAAGGGCGCTGTTCGCCCCGCCATGTTTAAAGCCGATTTGCACTGCCATTCCCATGTCTCCGATGGTCTGCTGAGTCCTGCCGATGTTGCGGCGCGCGCCCATGCACATGGTGTCGAACTCTTCGCCCTGACCGACCACGATGACGTGTCCGGCCTGCAGGATGCGAGGCGCATTGCCGCCGCGGCCGGCATGGATTTCGTCGATGGGGTGGAGATATCGGTCACTTGGCGCGCCAGCACCCTCCATATCGTCGGCCTGGGCATCGATCCCGAACACGCCGGGTTGCGCGCCGGCCTGGCGCAGATCCGCGCCGGCCGCGGCGAACGTGCGCGCAGAATCGCCGCCGCGCTGGACGCTGTGGGGATAGTCGGAGCGCTGCAGGGCGCCATGTCCCATGCGCACAATCCGGAACTGGTGGGGCGCACCCATTTCGCGCGCCATATCGTCGCCAGCGGGCGGGCGAAAGACATACGTTCCGTATTCAGGCATTATCTGGTCAAAGGCAAGCCCGGGTACGTGAGCCATGAATGGGCGTCGCTGGCGCAGGCGTTGGGCTGGATACGCGCCGCCGGCGGGTGCGCCGTGCTTGCCCATCCCGCGCGCTACGAACTGTCGCGCCCGGCCATGCAGTCCCTGCTGCAGGAATTCAAGGCGCTGGGTGGGGCCGCTCTGGAGGTGGTGGCAGGCAGCCATACGCCCGACCAGTCTGCGCGCTTCGCGCGTCTGGCCGCGGAATGGGGCTTGCTGGCTTCCTGCGGGTCGGATTTCCATGCCCCGGGAGAAGGTGGGCGGGAGGTCGGCCGGTTGGCGCCGATCCCCCCTGGCTGTGAACCCGTGTGGCGCTTGTGGCGCGAGGCTCCATGAACGACTTCCATAATGACAACCCGGCCGGACGCATGGCTCAATACTTCAACATTCATCCTGACAACCCACAGCATCGACTAGTACAGCAGGCCGCGGCAATATTGCGGGATGGCGGGGTGATCGTTTATCCCACCGACTCCTGCTACGCGCTCGGCTGCCGCATTGGCGACAAGGACGCGGCCATGCGGCTGCTCCGCATCCGCGGCCTGGACGTCGGGCACGATCTCACCTTGGTGTGCCGTGATCTTTCAGAACTGGGCCGCTACGCGCAGGTCGGCAACAGCCAGTTCCGCCTTCTCAAGGCGCATACGCCGGGGCCCTACACCTTCATACTGCAGGGCACCAAGGAGGTGCCGCGCCGGCTGCTGCACAAACGCCACGACACCATCGGCCTGCGGGTGCCGGAGCATCCCATCGTCGCGGCGCTGCTGGCGGAGCTGGACGAGCCCATCCTCTCCTCCACCCTCATGTTGCCGGGGGAGGACGTGCCCCTCAACGAGGCCTGGGAGATCCGCGAGCGCCTGGAGCACGCAGTGGAACTGGTGATCGACGGGGGAACCTGCGGCCTCACACCCACCACGGTGATCGACCTCACCTCCGATATCCCGAAAATCGTGCGCCGCGGCAAAGGTCCGGTGGAGCCCTTTCTCAGCTGAGGCCATATGGAACTCAACATCATCCAGAAAATCGCGGTGTTCGCCATCCCGGTGATCTTCGCCATCACCCTGCACGAGGCGGCGCACGGCTACATGGCCATGAAATTCGGCGACAAGACCGCGTGGATGCTGGGGCGCGTGACTGCCAACCCCTTCAAGCACATCGATCCTTTCGGCACCGTCCTACTTCCCACCCTCATGCTGCTCCTGAGCAAGCTGGCGGGCGGCCCGGCCTTCCTGTTCGGCTGGGCCAAGCCAGTGCCGGTCAATTTCGGCGGTCTGCGCAACCCCAAGCGCGACATGCTTTGGGTCGCCGCCGCCGGTCCGGGCGCCAACCTCCTGATGGCGATCCTGTGGGGCTTCGTCATCCAGATCGGCCATTGGCTGCACAGCGGCTTTGCCAGTGCCCCGCTCATGCTGATGGGAGCTGCGGGCATATTCATCAACGTCATCCTGGCCTCGCTCAACCTCATTCCGCTGCCGCCCCTGGATGGCGGACGCATCGCCGTCAGCCTGCTGCCGGCGGGGCCTTCCATGGCGCTGGCGCGGGTCGAGCCCTATGGCCTTTTCATCCTCATCGCCCTCATGTTCACGGGTATCCTGGGCTCCGTCATGAGCCCCATCATGAACCTCTTTCTCAATTTCACCGCGCTTGTCACCGGCCTCAACCCGGCGCAGGTGCAGGCTCTCATTCTTCTACTCCTAAGCTGACCATATGTATGCGGATCGCGTTCTTTCCGGCATGCGCCCCACTGGGCGCCTGCACCTGGGGCATTACCACGGCGTCCTCAAGAACTGGCTCACGCTGCAGAACGAATACCAGTGCCTGTTTTTCGTCGCCGACTGGCATGCGCTGACCACCCACTACGACACGCCGCAGCTGATCCACGACAGCACCTGGGACATGGTGGTGGACTGGCTCGCCGCGGGCGTCGATCCGTCACAGGCGACGCTGTTTCTGCAGTCGCGCGTGATCGAGCATGCCGAACTGCACCTGCTGCTGTCGATGATGACGCCGCTAGGCTGGCTGGAAAGGGTTCCCACCTACAAGGACCAGCAGGAGAAGCTTACCGACAAGGATCTGTCGACGTACGGCTTCCTCGGCTACCCCCTGCTGCAAAGCGCCGACATCCTCATCTATCGCGCCAACCGCGTGCCGGTGGGCGAGGATCAGGTTCCCCACATCGAGTTCACGCGCGAAATCTGCCGCCGCTTCAATCACCTGTTCGGGCGCGAGCCCGATTTCGAGGACAAGGCGCGCCAGGCAGTGAAAAAGCTCGGTTCCAAGAAAGCCAAGGTGTACGAGGAGTGCCGCACCGCGTATCAGCAGCAGGGCGACGATGAGGCCTTGAGCACCGCGCGGGCGCTCCTTTCCGACGCGCAGAATCTCTCCCTGGGCGACAAGGAACGCCTGTTCGGCTACCTGGAAGGATCCAGCAAGATGATCCTGGTGGAACCGGAAGCGCTGCTCACGCAGTCTTCCAAGATGCCGGGCCTAGACGGGCAGAAGATGTCCAAGTCCTACCACAACACCATCGGGCTGCGCGAGGACGCCGACAGCGTGACGAAGAAGATACGCACCATGCCCACTGATCCGGCGCGCGTGCGCCGCAGTGACCCGGGCAATCCGGAGAAATGCCCGGTGTGGCAGTTCCACCAGGTTTATTCCAGCGATGAGGTGCGCCAGTGGGTGGTGAACGGCTGCACCAGCGCAGGTATTGGCTGCCTCGAATGCAAGCAGCCCGTGGTTGACGGCGTCCTCCGGGAACTGGCCCCCATCGCGGAACGAGCCGCGCATTACGAGGCCAACATGGATCTGGTGCGCAACATCATCGCCGACGGTTGCGAGAAGGCCCAGGAGCTGGCGCGGGAAACGATGCGCGATGTGCGCGAGGCGATGGGGCTGGGCTACTGAGCGGCGCGTCAGCGCAAAAGGCCTACCGCCGGATGGGTTGAATCCTGTACTGGCGCCCCTATCTTTTCCATCAGGTTCACAGAGCGCCATAGCCAAATGCACCCTGAATCCCCCATGGAAGGCGAAATCATCGAGTCTGCGCGCACGGAAGGCACGGACACCCCCTTGCTCCCCGGTCCCCCCTTGTGGCCGGACGAGCTCTATCTGCTGCCGCTTTCGGAAAAGCCCTTTTTCCCGGCGCAGACGTTGCCGCTGCTCATGAACAGCGAGGCCTGGCTGGAGACGGTCAAGGCCATCGGCGAGACGCCGCAGCACCTGGTGGGGTTGGTGCTGGTCAAGCCGGAAAATTCCGACGATGCCGGGCGCGAAGATTTCTATTCCCTCGGCACCGTCGTGCGCATGCATCACCCGGTGAGCAACGAGGGCAAGATCCAGTTCATCGCCGAGGGCATCCGGCGCTTCCGCATCGTCGAATGGCTGTCGGACCGGCCGCCCTACAAGGTGCGCGTGGACTATCCCAACGAGCCCGGGCGCCCCGACTCGGAAGAAATCCGCGCCTATGCCGTGGCCGTCATCAACACCATCAAGGACCTACTGCCGCTCAATCCGCTGTATTCCGAGGAGCTGAAGTTCTTCCTCAATCGCTTCAGCCCGAACGAGCCGTCCTTGCTCACCGATTTTGCCGCCACACTCACCACCGCTGGCAAGCAGGAACTGGAAGATGTGCTGGAAACCCTCGCACTCAAGCGCCGCATGGAAAAGGTGCTCGTGCTGCTCAAGAAGGAGCTCGATGTGGCGCGCCTGCAGTCGCAGATCCGCAGCCGCATGGAGGAGAAGATGTCGCAGCAGCAGCGCGAATTCTTCCTCAAGGAGCAGTTGAAGATCATCCAGAAGGAATTGGGCCTGGCGAAGGACGACAAGACCGCCGAGCTGGACGCTTTCAAGGCGCGCCTGCAGAAGCTCACCCTGCCGGCAGCGGCACAGAAGCGCGTCGACGAGGAGATGGAGAAATTCTCCGTGCTGGAGATGGGCTCGCCCGAATATGCCGTGTCACGCAACTATTTGGACTGGCTTACCCAGTTGCCCTGGGGCATCCACTCCAAGGACAAGCTCGACCTCAAGCGCGCGCGCCGCATCCTCGATCGCGACCATGACGGCCTGGCGGACGTAAAGGACCGCATCATCGAGTTCCTTGCCGTCGGCGCCATGAAGGGCGAAGTGTCGGGCTCCATCCTCCTGCTGCTGGGGCCACCCGGTGTGGGCAAGACCTCCATCGGCCGCTCCATCGCCGATGCGCTGGGGCGCAAGTTCTACCGCTTCTCCCTCGGCGGCATGCGCGATGAGGCGGAGATCAAGGGCCATCGGCGCACCTACATCGGCGCCATGCCGGGCAAGTTCCTGCAGGCCATCAAGGAGGCGGGCACGGCCAATCCAGTGGTGATGCTGGACGAGATCGACAAGATCGGCCAGAGCTATCAGGGCGATCCTGCATCCGCGCTGCTGGAAGTGCTGGATCCCGAGCAGAACAGCGATTTCCTCGACCATTACCTCGACGTGCGCTTCGACCTCTCCAAGGTGCTGTTCATCTGCACGGCCAACCAGTCCAGCATCCCCGCGCCGCTGCTCGACCGCATGGAAGTGATCCAGCTGTCCGGCTACATCACCGAAGAGAAGCTGGCCATTGCCAAGCATCATCTGTGGCCCAGGGTGATGGAACGCGCCGGCCTGAAGAAGGGCCAGGTGAGTCTCAACGAGGCCGCCATCCGCCATGTCATCGAAGGCTATGCGCGCGAGGCCGGCGTGCGCAACCTGGAAAAGCAGCTTGGGCGCGTGGCACGCAAGGCCGTGGTGAAAATCCTCGCCGGCGAGCCCACCCCGATCAAGGTGGGCGTGAAGGAGATCGAGGCCTATCTCGACAAGCCCATCTTCACGCGCGAGAAGCCGCAGGCCGGCGTGGGCGTCGTGACCGGCCTAGCCTGGACCGCCCTGGGCGGCGCCACCCTGGACGTGGAGGCGAGCCGCGTGCACACCCTCAACCGCGGCTTCCGCCTCACCGGCCAGCTTGGCGACGTCATGAAGGAATCGGCGGAGATCGCCTACAGCTACGTGGCGGCCCACCTGAAAGACTACCGTGCGGACGAGAAATTCTTCGACACCAGCTTCGTGCATCTGCACATCCCTGAAGGTGCCACGCCCAAGGATGGCCCCAGCGCGGGCGTCACCATGGCGACCGCGCTGCTGTCGCTGGCCAAGGGCCAGCCCGTCGCCCGGCCGCTGGCCATGACCGGCGAGCTGTCCCTGACCGGCCAGGTGCTGCCGGTCGGTGGCATCCGCGAGAAGGTCATCGCCGCGCGCCGCGCGGGCATCCACGAGCTCATTCTGCCGCAGGCCAACAAGCGCGATTTCGACAAGCTGCCGGATTACATCCGCGCCGGCCTCACGGTTCATTTCGCCCATCACTACAAAGACGTCGCGCACCGGGTGTTCCATTCCTGAGCGCATCACC
>JAJXXS010000133.1 GCA_021780975.1 Pseudomonadota bacterium | reverse complement strand
GGGCAGATTCTGCGGGATGTCGGCGCACGGCGCGGGCTCCCGGTGCACTGGGGCACGTTTCAACTGGCCGATGAGCCGCTGCACCAGCCACTGGAGGATCTGGCGCGTGCGCTGCAGGCGGCCGGGCTGGACGAATCCGTGTTCCGCGCCGTGCGCTTGGGCGAGACGCTGCGCCTATAAGCCCGTTTCCGCTGCCAAGGATGGAAGATTCAGCGCTGCGCAGGCGTTGGCGGTGGTCTGGCGCCCCACGGCGGCGCTGTCGCAATTCCACAATTGCGCGATGAAATCGGCGACGGCGGGCAGCTGCTCGGGACTGTTGCGCTGGCGCGCGACCCACGCCGGCGGGATGTCGGGGGCGTCGGTTTCCAGCACCAGGGCCTCGCGCGGCAGTTCGCGCGCCAGCTGCTGCAGGTGGGTGGCGCGGCTGTAGGTGACGGCGCCGCCGAAGCCCAGCTTGAAGCCCAGCTTGAGGAATTCGCGCGCCTGGTGCAACGAGCCGTTGAAGGCGTGGGCGATGCCGCGTGTGATGCCGTAACGGCGCAGGTGCTTGAGAATCTGGTCGTTGGCGCGCCGTACGTGGAGCAGCACCGGGAGATCGAAATCGCGCGCCACTTTGAGCTGCTCGGCGTAATAGAACTCCTGGGTGGCGAAATCCAGGTCGCGCACAAACAAGTCCAGACCGATCTCACCCACCGCCAGCGGGCGCTCGCGCTCCACCCAGGCGCGCAAATCGGCGATGTGCTCGGGACGGTGGCGGCCGATGTACATGGGGTGCAGGCCGTAAGCCGCCAGACAGTGCGGGTAGCGCGCGCAGCAGTCTTGAACAGCGGGGAAGTTGGAAATTTCTACGGCAGGCACGACGATGGCGGCCACTCCGGCGCGCCGCGCCGCATCGGCGACGTCGTCGCGGTCGCTGTCGAATTCGGCGGCGTCCAGATGGCAGTGAGTATCGACCAAGGGGGGCTGCATGGCCGTATTGTAGGGCGGCAGACAGGTCCGATAGATAACCTGTCATAATGCGACGTTAATTTCTACGCTTTTCGAGATCGCCTCATGCTTTATCCGGAACTTTTCAAGTCCCTCGAACGGGTGCGCTGGAACATGGAGAAGGACATTCCCTGGGACAGCTTCGACGCCGCGCTGCTCTCCGACGAGCAGGCGCTCACCGTGAAGATGAACGCCATCACCGAATGGGCGGCCCTGCCGGCGACGGAAATGTTCCTGCGCGATTTCGCCCATGACAGCGATTTTTCCGCCTTCATGTCGGTGTGGTTCTTCGAGGAGCAGAAGCACGCCCTGGTGCTGATGGAATATCTGCGCCGCTTCCGGCCCGAGCTCGCACCCACCGAGGAGGAGCTGCACGCAGTGCGCTTCCCCTTCGATCCGGCCCCGCCCATGGAAACCCTGATGCTGCACTTCTGCGGCGAGGTGCGCCTGAACCACTGGTACCGGCGCGCGGCGGAGTGGCACACCGAGCCGGTGATCAAGCACATCTACGACACCATCTCGCGCGACGAGGCGCGCCACGGCGGCGCCTACCTGCAGTACATGAAGCATTTCCTCGCCGAGCAAGGGGAAGGCGAGGTCACCGCCGCGGCCTTCGCCAAGGTGGGCTTCCTCATGGCCAGCTCGGGGCGCGCCGGCAAGCCGCTGCATCCCACCAATCTGCATGTGAACGAGACCCTGTTCCCGCGCGACACCGTGCAAAGCCGCCTCCCCGACCCGGAATGGCTGGAGCACTGGCTGGACGAGCAGATCCGCTTCGATGCCGAGTGGGAAGGCCGTGTGCAGACCATGATCCTGAAAAATCTCTCCCTGCTGTTCGGCGAGAACTTCGCCTCCACGCGCGACCTCAACCGCTACCGCAAGCAGCTCGCCGCCGCCTGAGGACTGCGCCGCGGGCGCGCCTCAGTGCAGCGCCGCGGGCGCCAGGGCCACGCGGTTGCGCCCCGCCGCCTTGGCGGCATAGAGGGCGGCGTCCGCCCGCGCGAGGCAGGCGCTCAGGTCCGGCAGCGTGTCGGAGCATTCCTGCAGGAACAGGCCGACGCTGATGGTGATGGCAAGGCCCACTGCGCACTCGGCGCTGACGTTGCCGTCCTGCACTGCCTGGCGCACGCGTTCCGCCACCTCCTGTGCCGCCGCCGCATCGGTGTTGGGCAGAAATACGGCGAACTCCTCCCCTCCCAGGCGGCCCAGCAGATCGATGCTGCGCAGATGCTTTTGCAGCATGGCTGCCACTTCTTTGAGCACGCGGTCGCCGCACAGATGACCCAAGCTGTCGTTGACCTGCTTGAAATGGTCGAGATCGACCATCAGCAGCGCCCAGGGCTGCTTGTTGCGCGCCGCGCGCTGCATCTCGCCCTGCGTCAGGGCAAGGAAATGGCGGCGGTTGGTCACCCCCGTGAGGGCGTCGGTGGTGGCCTGGTTGTAGAGCTCGGCTTCGCGTTCCTTGGTGCGCGTGATGTCTTCAAATGCCAGGATCAGCGCGGCTTCTCCGGACAGCTCGGTGAGGGCCACCGAAGCGAGCAGCCAGAGCGGTTCGCCATTCGCCCGCTGCAGGCGCAGTTCGCGCCCGCGCACCAGTCCGGAGCGGTCCAGTTCGGCGAGCAGTTCGCCATACTGCGCGGGGTCCTGCCAGAACTCCGCCGCGCGGTACTCGGCCAGGGCGGCTTGGTCGAGGCTCAGGCTCAACACCGCGGCATCGTTGGCGAACAACAGCGCGCCGTCGCGGCGGCGCGCCAGCAGCATGGGCGAGGGCAAGGTCTCCACCATGAGGCGGAAGCGCGCCTCGTTTTCCTTGAGTGCCAGTTCCAGGCGCTTCATGTCGGTGACGTCCTGCATCATGCCGGCCACGCCCTGCACTTCTCCCTGCCAGCTGGCCACCGGTGCCAGGCTGACGATGTAGTCGTGTGCGCGTCCCTCCTGCGGCAGGCGCATCGTGAAGCTGAGCGGCCCGCCACTCTGCTGCAGGCGCTGCAGCTGGGATTCGTGCAGGTCGCCCGCTTCGCTGCCGAACAGATCGCGCGCGTTGCGGCCCTGCAGGCTGGTCTGGCTGCGCCCGGCTAGATTCTGGAAGGCCTGCCCGCACAACACATAGGCGCCGCCCAGATCCGTGTAAAACACCGGATTGGGCAGGGAGTCGAGGAAGGCCTGCTGGAAGGCCAGCTGATGGCGCAATTCGGCGCGACTCTTTTCCAGATCGCGCGTGCGCTGCCGGATCTTGCCTTCCAGGCTCACGTTGAGCCTGGTCAGTTGGCTGGCATAGTGTTCACGCTCGCGGTTCAGGGCGGCGGCGATGAGTACCGTGACGCCAAGGGCAAAGCCCATCAACTGCACGCCGGCGAGGGGGTCGACCAGAGGCATCATGGCAAGCGAGCCGCGCCCTTGCAGGGTGCCGCCGATGGCGAGCAGAAAGACGGTCACCAGCAGGCTGGCGGCGTACCTGCGGGAGAAACGCAGCGCCGACCAGATGGTGGGCAGCAGGATGAGCGCGACGGCGCCGTGCTGCAGTGCGCTTCCGGTGTCGGGCGCCCAGAAGATCAGCAGGCTCATCAGCAGGGTGAGAATGGCGGTGCCGCCTTCCTCCGTCAGGCTGCGCGCCGGCGAGGGCTCCCGCGGGTGGGCCCAGGCATGCAGCGCGGGGGTGAGAATGAGGGCGGCGCAGGCATCCGTTATCCCCCAGACCAGCGCCATTTGCCCTGGCATGGGACCAGCCAGGGAATTGCCCCACCAGAGAGCCAAGGAA
>JAJXXS010000309.1 GCA_021780975.1 Pseudomonadota bacterium | reverse complement strand
TAAATTCCCGGATCGGCGAGTGCGTATGTCAGCACACCTAAACGCCCCGCGCAGAAATGCACAAGACCCGGCAGTCCGAGACCCCGGGTGAGGCTTTTAGATGTACCCTCCGCGGGACGCATCCCGCGGAGCAAAGCTATGGCGCTTATTTCAGTTCGACCTTGGCGCCCGCTTCTTCCAATTGCTTCTTGAGCGCTTCCGCATCGGCCTTGCTCACGCCTTCCTTCACCGGCTTGGGCGCGCCGTCGACCAGATCCTTGGCCTCTTTGAGGCCCAGACCGGTAGCGGCACGCACCACCTTGATGACTTCGACCTTCTTTTCACCCGCGGCCGCCAGGACCACCGTGAACTCGGTCTTCTCCTCGGCGGCCGGGGCGGCACCGCCGGCGGCGGGAGCAGCCACGGCGACTGCAGCCGCGGCGGCGCTGACGCCGAATTTCTCTTCCATCTCCTTGATGAGTTCAGACAGTTCCAGAACCGTCATGCCGGCGATGGCGTCTAGGATTTCAGCTTTGGTAGCCATATTGATAACTCCTGTCAAATAATCGATAAAAACTCAGACAAAACAATCAAGCCGCTTGTTTCTGGTCGCGCACGGCCGCCAGACCACGGACAAACTTCGTCGGCACCTCATTGAGGGTGCGCACGAACTGGGCGATGGGCGCCTGCATGGTACCCAACAGCTTCGCCAGCAACTCGTCGCGACTGGGCATGGACGCCAACGCGGTGACTTCCTGGGTGGAAAGCACCTTGTTGGGCATGGCACCAGCCCTGATGACGAATTTGTCATTGGCTTTGGCGAACTCCTGCATCACCTTGGCGGCAGCAACGGGATCCCGGGAGATGCCATATGCCAGGGGCCCGACCATCTGGTCAGCCAACCCGGCAAAAGGCGTTTCCTTGACCGCCTTGCGCGCCAGGGTGTTTTTCAACACCCGCAGATACACGCCGCTCTGGCGGGCCTTCGCCCGCAGTTGCGTCATGTCTGCCACGGTGACGCCGCGATACTCAGCCACAACCATCGCCTGAGCGCCGACAACCTGGGCGCTGATTTCGGCGACGACGGCCTTTTTCTCGTCAAGATTAAGACTCAAGGTCCAACTCCTTCATAGCATGGGCGCAGAACCATTCCGCGCCCTTTGGCGACCTTGACAGGAAATCCTGCTTGGGTGCGCCATCTGCGTAGGCTCCGGCGGACAGCGCCGTAGAGAAGAAACCCCCTCCCAGCCACTGATTCCATCGAAATTAAATTCCTTCGAATACCTACGGTCTTTGACAACCCCGCCTGGCCGAACCGCGCCGGACGGGCCCAAAGTTCTTCTGACGCGGCTCAGCCGGCGAGGCTGGCCTGGTCTATGCGTATGCCCACCCCCATCGTGCTGGAAACGGTCATGCGCTTCAAATAAATGCCTTTTGCCGCCGCAGGCTTGGCCTTTTGCAGCGCCTCGACAAGAGCCAGGAGGTTCTCCTGCAGATCGCCCGGGGCAAAGGAAGCACGGCCGATGGTGCAATGCACGATGCCTGCCTTGTCATTGCGATACTGCACCTGGCCGGCCTTCGCGTTCTTCACCGCCTCGCCCACGTTGGGGGTCACGGTGCCCACCTTGGGGTTGGGCATGAGGCCGCGCGGCCCCAGGATCTGACCAAGCTGGCCGACCACTTTCATGGCGTCCGGAGTGGCGATGACGACATCGAAGTCCATGCGGCCGCCCTTGACTTCGGCCGCCAGGTCGTCAAAGCCGACGATATCGGCACCGGCGCTCTTTGCCGTCTCGGCCGCCGCGCCCTGGGCAAACACCGCGACACGTACGCTTTTGCCCGTGCCCTTGGGCAGCACCACCGAGCCCCGCACCATCTGGTCGGATTTGCGCGCATCCACGCCCAAATTCACGGCCACATCGATCGATTCGTCGAACTTCGCCGTCGCTGTCTGCTTGACCAGTTGCAGAGCCTCATTCACCGGATACAGCTTGCTGCGATCCACCTTGGCCTTGATGGCCTGTTGACGTTTGGAAAGCTTCGCCATGTCAAACCCCCTCCACTTCCACGCCCATGGAACGGGCGGAGCCGGCGATCGTGCGCACGGCCGCATCCATGTCCGCCGCTGTCAGGTCGGGCATCTTCGCTTTGGCAATTTCTTCCAGTTGGGCGCGCGTGATCTTGCCCACCTTGTCGGTGTGCGGCTTAGGGCTGCCCTTGTCGAGTTTGATCGACTTCTTGATCAGCACCGTGGCGGGCGGCGTCTTCATCACGAAGGTGAAAGACTTGTCCGCAAACGCAGTGATCACGACGGGGATGGGCAAGCCCGGCTCCATGCCTTGGGTCTTGGCATTGAAGGCCTTGCAGAACTCCATAATATTGAGGCCCTTCTGACCGAGGGCCGGGCCGATGGGAGGCGAGGGATTCGCCTTGCCCGCCGGCACCTGCAGCTTGATGTAGCCGACTACTTTCTTAGCCATTGTTACACTCCAAATAGTGAGTCCAAACGCGCTTTGGGCCGGCGGCCTACTGACGCTCCTCTATTCCCCGTGCCGGCGAGCCCTGCTTCGCCAACGCCGGACAGCAGCCGCGCGAACGCGGCTTCAGACCTTCTCAACCTGCGCGAACTCCAGTTCCACAGGGGTGGCACGGCCGAAAATGAGGACCGACACGCGCAGCTTGCTCTTGTCGTAGTTGACCTCTTCCACCGTGCCATTGAAATCCGTGAACGGCCCGTCCACCACCCGGACCGACTGCCCCACCTCGAACAGCACCTTGGGTTTGGGCTTTTCCACCCCTTCCCTGATCTGGTCGAGAATGGCCTGCACCTCCCGGTCGGATATGGGCGTCGGCCGCATGGCGCTGCCGCCGACGAAGCCGGTGACCTTGGGTGTGCTCTTCACCAGATGCCAGGTGTCATCGGCCATCTCCATCTGCACCAACACATAACCGGGAAAAAACTTGCGCTCGGATACGGCCTTCTGGCCGCCCTTCATCTCAACAACCTCTTCCACGGGCACCAGAATCTCGCCGAAGCGGTCCTTCATGCCGGCGCGCTCGATGCGCTCGGCCAGGGCCTTGGCAACACTCTTTTCAAAGCCCGAGTAGGCGTGAACCACATACCAACGCATCGTCTTAGGCCCCCTGCCCCATCGCCAGCCGCATTACCCAAGCAAGGCCCGCATCGACCAGCCAGAGAAAAACCGCCATCACCACCACAAAACCGATCACCAGACTGGTGGACTGCACCGTTTCCTTGCGGTTCGGCCACACCACCTTCTTGGCCTCCACCCAGGACTCCCTGGCAAATCCGGAAAAAGCCTTCCCCGTCTGGGTGAAATAAGCCAGCACCGCGCCAGCCCCAACCCCAGCGAGCACGGAAAGCACGCGCAACACCGTCGGATAGGCGGCCAGCAGGTAGAACCCCGCGAGCCCCGCCACGACCAACAGGGCCGCGATGAGCAACTTGATTTTATCCGCCATCTTTTGCGCCGTCGCGCACTCGTTTCCCGTCAAATCTGGCAGGCCAGGAGGGTCTCGAACCCCCAACCTTCGGTTTTGGAGACCGACGCTCTGCCAATTGAGCTACTGGCCTGCAGTCAAAAAACCCAACGCGCGGGCACAAAGCACCCGCACATCGATCCTTACTCAATAATCTTTGCCACGACGCCGGCGCCGACGGTGCGGCCGCCTTCGCGGATGGCAAAGCGCAGGCCTTCCTGCATGGCGATCGGGGCAATCAAACTCACCGTGATGCTGATGTTGTCACCAGGCATCA
>JAJXXS010000242.1 GCA_021780975.1 Pseudomonadota bacterium | reverse complement strand
ATGAGCTGGGCCACATAAAGCGCAACCATCTGCGTTGGGGGCCCGTGCTGTTCCCGGCGGGCCTTCTGCCTGTCATCGGGGCCGCCTACTCCCGGGCGCGCGAATATACCTGCGACCGCCACGGCCTCGCCGCCTGCGCGGATGGTGCCAGTGCCCAATATGGCCTGGCGGTTCTGGCCGCCGGCGGGAAGCGCTGGCAATCCATGAACCGCGAGCAATACATCTCCCAGTCCCGTGCGACCGGGGGGTTCTGGATGTCCCTCCATGAACTGGTGAGCGACTACCCATGGCTCACCAAGCGTTTGGCGGCAGTGACGGCACAGGAGCAGGGCCAGGACCCCCGCCATCCGCGGCGCAATCCCTTCGCCTGGTTCCTGGCCCTGTTTGTGCCGCGCCTCGGCGTGGGTGGTGGCGCCGCCTCCACCCTGATCATGCTGGCCATGATCGGCGTGCTCGCAGCGATCGCCATCCCGGCTTATCAAACCTACATCGCGCGAGCCAAGCTGGCAGGCGCGGTAGCCACTGGCCGTCAGGCGGCTGCAGCCGCGGCCAATTATTATTACGTCAACCACAAGGTGCCCCGCACCCTCGGGGAGGCGGGCTTCGCACTGCCGGCTTCCGCTTCTTCCGTGGCGAATGTGGCGGTAAATCCCGATAGCGGCGTCATCCAGGTCGACGTCGCGGTGCCGCCCTATGCCGGGAAATCCTTACTGCTGGTGCCATCCGTAGGCGCAGACAAGCAGGTGGTGTGGCGGTGCGGCAGCAATGAGATCCCTCTGAACGCGCTGCCTTTGGACTGCCGCAACAATTGAGCCGACTCGGCGAAAGATAGACATAAACAAAACGGCCCGCATCACCGCGGGCCGTTTGTCTTCTGGTGGCCGGGCGAGATTCGAACTCGCGGCCACGGATTAATGATTCCTTGGTAAGCCAACTTGCGCGACCCCTGCATGCCAATGGCCTTTCTCAGGTGTTGAGCCCCGTTGCGGGCAGGTATCGCCAGCATGCGCCGGCACAACCCGCCCAGCAATGGTTTGCCAAACGCCCCTCCGGCATAAGCAAAACATAAGTTGTTGTTTCGGATGATGAAATTTTAATGCTTTATCTAAATTTTCATCGCCTTCTGTCGTATTAGGAGCACCCCCATCGAACTGACGTAAGCACCCCCCCTTTGCACATGAGGCAACCACGCACGGATAGGCAAACCCCTGCGGGGCCCGCCTCCTACAACAACGCCATTGGCGTCGACGTCGCCATCGCAAGTTGCCGCCTCGATGAAGTCAGCCGCGTTTCAGAAAATGGCCGGGACGAACGCCGTGCGAACGGCAATGCATTGAAGCTCAAAGAAGGGAAACAAACACCATGTTCAAGCATATGAAGATCGGCGTCCGCCTTGGATTCGCTTTCGGACTTGCCCTCATTCTCATGCTGCTGGTCGTCGCAGTCGGCCTCACGCGCATGGAAAAGATCGACGAACGCCTCGAAACCATCGTCACGGTCAATATGGTCAAGAGCTCCCTCATCAACGACATGCGCACCGATGCGCGCGATACCGCGATTGCGGCGCGCGATTGCTTGTTGTTGCCCGATATGGCGCAGAAGCAGGAGCAGGCACAACGCATCAAGGGAAATCGCGTCAAATTCAAGGCGGCCTTGCAGAAGCTGGAGCCTCTGGTTACGAGTTCGCAAGGCAAGAAACTGCTCGCCAAGCTCAATACAGCAAAGGACGCCAACGCCCCCCTGGTCAATCAGACCGTCCAGTTGTGCCTGGCCGGGAAGACGCAGCAAGCCTTCGTCATTCTTACCCAGCAAGCCAAAGCCACCCAGGCCGCACTCCTGGGCGCGCTGGAAGCGCTGAACCACCAGCAGGCCACCGACAACGACCATGACGCCGCCCGCGCTCGTCAAGAGTACGCCAGCGCGCGCAGCCTCATGATCGGGATCGGCGCGGCGGCTCTCATCCTCGGGGTAATCATGACATTCTGGATCACCCTCTCCATCACGCGTCCGCTGAACGAAGCGGTGGGGGCGGCCAACCGCCTGGCCGAGGGGGATCTCTCGGTGCGCATCGACGCGACCTCGCGCGACGAGACCGGCCAGTTGCTCAACGCCATGAAGAACATGGTCGAGAAGCTCTCCCAGATCATCACCGAAGTGCGCTCCGCCGCCGACAACCTCTCCAGCGCCTCCGAAGAGGTCAGCGCCACCGCCCAGTCCCTCTCCCAAGGCTCCAGCGAGCAGGCCGCCAGCGTCGAGGAAACCTCCGCCTCGGTCGAGCAGATGTCCGCCTCCATCGCCCAGAACACCGAGAACGCCAAGGTCACCGACGGCATGGCCGGCAAGGCCGCCAAGGAGGCCGCCGAGGGCGGCGAGGCCGTGCGCGAGACCGTCTCCGCCATGAAGAGCATCGCCGGCAAGATCGGCATCATCGACGACATCGCCTACCAGACCAACCTCCTCGCCCTCAACGCCGCCATCGAGGCCGCCCGCGCCGGCGAGCATGGCAAGGGCTTCGCCGTGGTCGCCACCGAGGTCAGAAAGCTCGCCGAGCGCAGCCAGGTCGCCGCCCAGGAGATCGGCCAGGTGGCGAGCGGCAGCGTGGAGCTGGCCGAGAAGGCCGGCAAGCTGCTCGACGAGATCGTGCCTTCCATCCGCAAGACCTCGGACCTGGTGCAGGAGATCACCGCGGCGAGCGAAGAGCAGTCCTCCGGGGTGGGGCAGATCAACACGGCCATGAGCCAGTTGAACCAGACCACCCAGCAGAATGCCTCAGCCTCCGAGGAGCTCGCCGCCACGGCCGAGGAGATGAGCGGCCAGGCCGAGCAGCTGCAGCAGCTCATGGCCTTCTTCAAAGTCTCCGGCAGCGAGGCCCAGGCGGCGCGGCGCAAGCCCGCCAAGGCGGGGGCCAAGGCCGCCGCCAAGGCGACTCCGGCGCCCGCGCACTTCCACGGCGACGAAGAGCCCGAGTTCGTGCGCTTCTGAGGAACCGGCCATGAACCAGATCGCCCTCAAGGAAGCCCCGGGCCTGCCGGCCGCGGGCCTGGCGCGCGACGACCGCCAGCACCTGACCTTCATGCTGGGGCAGGAAACCTTCGCCATCGGCATCCTCGCCATCAAGGAGATCATCGAGTACGGGCAGATGACCACCGTGCCCATGATGCCGCCCTTCATCCGCGGGGTCATCAACCTCCGCGGCGCCGTGGTGCCAGTGGTGGACCTCGCCGTGCGCTTCGGCGCCGCCCCCGCTGCGGTCACGCGCCGCACCTGCATCATCATCATCGAGTTCCAGGCCGAGGGCGAGACCCAGGTCGCCGGCGTGGTGGTCGACGCCGTCAACGAGGTGCTGGAGATCGCCCCCGCCGACATCATGCCACCCCCCGCCTTCGGCGCCCGCATCCGCACCGAGTTCATCAAGGGCATGGGCAAGGTCCAGGACAAGTTCGTCATCATCCTCGACGTCGACAAGGTCCTCTCCGACAATGACCTCGCACTTCTGGAACAGGCAGCAATGGCGCCGGTGGAGACAAACGATTCAGTTTGATTCCGGGGCGACCCGCCCTCCTGCGAGCGCTGGCGCAGAAAACTTATGGAACCTCTGGGGGCGTCCCCTTGTATCGCTCCCGGGCAGGATATGCCTAGCGCTCGGCAAGCAGCTCCCGATCGCGCTGCTGGACATAGCCCACGACGACCTTTTCTACCGCCGGCGAGAGGGACACAAAGCTCAGGCCCAGCGGAATGAGGGTCACGCTGCCGCGGAGATCGGAA
>JAJXXS010000273.1 GCA_021780975.1 Pseudomonadota bacterium | reverse complement strand
AGACGCGTTGCACTGGGGATGTTAGACCGAGGAAAACTGACACGATGGACAAGCTGAGCGCCCTGATTCCGGCCGTGCCGCTGCTGTCGGCCGTGTTGATCACGTTGCTGGCGGGGCGCCCGCGCCACATGGTCGCGCGCCTGAGCGTCGGCCTGAGCGCGCTGACCCTTATTCTAGCCATCGCGCTGTTGCTGCTGTACCTGGGCGAGCCCAGGCCGCAATGGCTGTCGTCCGGCTGGGGTTGGGGCGGCCTGTATCTGGACCCGCTTTCCCACATCATGGCGCTGATGGTGGCGGGCATCAGTCTGGTGGTGCATGTCTATTCGGTGCGTTACATGGCCGAGGAACCGGGCTATGCGCGTTTCTACGCGCTGCTCGATCTGATGACGGCGGCCATACTGCTGATGGTCGCGGCGGGCGACCTCGTCACGCTGCTGGTGGCCTGGCATCTGGTTGGCGTTGTGCTGTATTTCCTGCTCGGGCACGACATGCAGCGGCCGGCGGCCCAGCGCTACGCGTTCTGGTCGTTCTTCACCTATCGCCTCGGCGACCTGCCGCTCGTGCTGGCGGCGGTGCTGTTGTACCAGGCCTACGGAACCCTGTCGCTGCCGGTGCTGTTCCAACAAATCGCTGCCGATCCTGGCGCCCATGCAGCGCTTGGCGTTCCCCTGCCGACCACCGTGGGCTTCCTGGTCGCGTTGGCAGCCTTCGCGCGCTCGGCCCAGTTTCCTCTGCACACCTGGCTGCCCTATACCATGGAAGGCCCGACACCCGTGTCGGCCCTCATGCATGCCGGTATCGTCAATGCCGGGGGCTTCCTCATCAACCGCTTTGCACCGGTGTTCGTGCATGCCGGCGACGTGCTGCACCTGGTGTTTGCGGTGGGGCTGGTCACTGCGATTCTGGGCTCGGTCTTGATGCTGATGCAGAACGATATCAAGAAGTCGCTCGGCTATTCGACCATGGGCCAGATGGGCTTCATGTTCGTCGAGTGCGGCGTGGGGGCCTTCTCCCTGGCGATCTACCACCTCATCGCCCACGGGCTGTTCAAGGGCACGCTGTTCCTCGGCTCCGGCAGCATGATCGGCAATGCCCGGCGCCACGACAACGTGCCCCACGACGATGTCTACACGTTCGTGGTCGAGCGCAAGCCGGTGGCTTCGCGCCTGCCCTGGGTGGTGGCGGCCGTCATCACCCTGGTGGTGCCTTTCCTGATTCTCGGCTTGTCGCACTGGCTGGTGGACGGTGATTTTGTCGGCCGCCAGGGCGCGCTCATCCTGCTGTTCTTCGGCTGGGTCACGGGCGCGCAACTGCTGTTTGCCACCTACCGGCTGCGCGCCGACAGCCCTTGGCGGTTGATGGCCATGATCATTTTGTCGCTGGTCGTCGTGGTGGCCGGCTATACCGCGATCGGGCACGCCTTCGATCTGTTCCTCTATCCGGACAGGGTGCTGAGCGACCGTATCTATGCGGCGGCCAGCATACCCTTCGGCACATTCGAGGTGCTGGTGGCGCTGCTTACCGTCGCGGTGGTAGTGGGGTGGCTGGCGACTTATTACGCTGCCGCCAACGGACGCTCGCGGGGCGGCCAGGCTTCGGCCCTGCGGCTGGCGTTCTATTCACTGATCTCGCGCGAGTTCTACGTGGCTGACGTGTACGCTTGGCTTACCCAGGCCGTGCTCGGGTTGTCCAAGCGTTTGAATGTCTGGTTCCGGTGGGTGTGACATGGCACTGCTGCTGGGCGCCGCCCTGTTCCTCCCGCTGTTTCCGCTGAGCATTCTGCTCAATGCCCTGCTCACGCATCTGCGTCATCCGCTGGCGCGCTGCGTTCTCCTCCTGGCGTGGCCGCAGGTCGGGGTAACCCTTCTGCAGTCGGTACCGCTACCGATTCCGCAGGCATTCGTGCCCTGGGCCCTACTTACCTCCGCGTTCTATGCCCTGCGGTTGCTCACGGTGCGTGACCTCGGGCTGTGGGCGGGATTTTTCGCGAGCTCGGCGTTCGCCCTGACCTGGGGCCTCGCGGTCAGCACCCATGCGGAGGGGCTGAGGCTCTTCGCGCTCTGGTTCAGCGTGCCCGCGGCGCTCCTCGCGCTGCTGGCTGGCCCCCTCGCCCAGCGCCTGGGGGCCGCCTATGCCGGCCTGTCTGGCGGGCTGGCTGGCCCCCTGCCGCGCCTGGCGGGGGTGCTGGCCGTGATCGTTTTCGCCGCTGTTGCCACGCCGCCCTTTCCGGGGTTTTTTGCGTTGCTTGGCTTGCTGCACCAACTCGCCGCGCCGGCGGCCGTCGCCGTGCTCGCCATCTGGCTCGTCTGGGGCTGGGCGGCGGCCAGACTCTTGCAGGGTTTCATCTTCGGGGCCGAGCGCCCGAGCGCGGTTGGCGATATCGCGCAAGCGTCTGCGCTGGCCTACTTTGGCGTGCTCGGGGCCTTCACGGCTGCCGGCCTGTATCTGATGGGGGGTGGACTGTGAGCCTCACGCTCGGGCGACGTCTCAAGATTCGCGCCATGGTGCATGTGGCGGGGGAGCCGATTCCCTATTTCTGGCCCATGCGCACCTTCATCCACCACAATCCGCTGCACGGGCTGGAACACCTTCCCTTCGCGCAGGCCGTGGCCCAGGGCGAGCGCCTTTTCCGCGCGCGCGGCTACCTGCCGCGTGCCGTGCGCCGGCGCTATCTGGCCCAAGGCAAGGTTGAGGTCGCCGTTTTGGCCCGGCAAGTGGAACATTTCGTCGCGCGCGAGACGCCTCTCGCCGCTTTGGACATGCAGCGGCTGTTCTTCACGCTGCTGACCGAGCACGAAGAGGAACTGGGTGCAGCCCCCGCCCTTGCCAGCGCGCGCGACGTCCATGCCGCGTTGGCTGGGCAGGCGCTACCGCCGGCAGAGTTTTCGTCCGCGGATCTCGCGCAGCGGATACGGGCCGAGATGCCGGCGGGCCGCCCGCTGCACGCCCTTGTGGACCAGCTTTTCGGCACCGAGATCGGCGCGACGCTGGATGAACTGGTGATCAAAAGCTGTCTCGATTTTTTCGACGAAGGGCAGTCGGTGTGGCAGATGCCAGGGCGGGAGAGGGGCCTTTTTGCAGCGTGGAGTGCGCTCGCGCGGCACAACCTGCGGCTGTTCATCCGCGGCCTGCACATCAAGCGCATCCTGGCGCTAGACGACACGCCCGAAGGCATCATCAGCCACGTGATGAGTGAACTGGGTGTGCCTGAGGACCATTGGACGGACTACTTCACCTGCGAGCTGACGCGGCTGCATGGCTGGGCAGGCTTCATCCGCTGGCGCGCCGCCGCCAAGCACTACCACTGGAGCCGCAGCTATCCGGCCGACCTGGTGGATTACCTCGCCATACGTCTGGTCCTCGGACTCGCCTTGCTGCGGGAACACGCCCAGCGCAAGAAGACGCCGGCGAACCTGCCCGCGCTCCAGCGCTTCGTCGGCGAGCGCCCGGAGGAAGCCTATCTGCGGCGCGAACTCCACGGCGGCCACATCTTGCCGGAACTGGCGCATGCCGTCGAAGACGCCATTGCCGGCCGGCGCCAGGCGCGGCTTGTCCGTCTGCTGCCCGAGTATCTCGCACGCAAGCGCGAGCGCGAGGCTATGCTGTACGCCGGGCGCCTGCAGCGGCTGGCGGAGCGCGCCGGCCTGGCGCACGCGCTCGCCGGGCTGGACGCTGATGGCATCGCGAGCCTGTTGGTCACGCTCGACCGCTTCCATCAGGCGGAAGGCCTCATGTGGCTGTCCGCCCAGGAGGCGCACTACATGCAGCAGCTGCTGGGCGGCCTGAACCTCGCGCCGCGCCCGGCGCGGGAGAAGCGCCCGTTTGCGCAGGTTCTTTTCTGCATCGACGTGCGTTCGGAGCGCATCCGTCGCCACCTGGAGAAGGTTGGCGACTATCAGACCTACGGCATCGCCGGATTCTTCGGCGTGCCGGTAGGCTTCATCGGTCTGGACAAGGGCAGCGAAACCCAGCTCTGCCCCGTGGTCGTCACACCCAAGAACCTGGTCCTGGAACTCGCCATCGCGCGCAATGCGGACGACGAAGCTTTTGTTTCGGTGCTGGAACAGGTCTTCCACGAACTGAAGGCTTCGGTGCTGTCACCCTTCATCACGGTGGAGGCGATCGGCCTGCTGTTCGGCCTGGACATGTTCGGCAAGAGCCTCGCCCCGCTCACCTACAACCGCTGGCGCAGTCGTCTGCACCCGGACAAGCCCGACAGCCGGCTGCTGCTGGACAAGCTCACGCGCGAGCAGGCCGATTCCATCATCCGCTCGCTGCAGCGCGCGATGATCGTCAGGGCCATCGGCCGCGAGCTTGGCATCCAGCGCGAGGCCATCACCGACGAAATGATCCGCGAGCTGCGCGAGGCCGCGCTCGGCCATGGCGAAGGGCCGACCGGCCTGGCGCGCCAGTTCGGGCTGGAAGGGTCGTCGGAGAAGAAATTCATCGAGCGTCTGCAGCGCGTATACCGCGTCAATCGAGGCTATACGCAGATCCAGCTGGAGCGCCTCGGGCGCATCGGCTTCACCCTGGACGAGCAGGTGCATTTCGTCAGCCAGGCGCTGCGCTCGATCGGCCTGACCACGGACTTTTCGCGCTTCGTGCTGTTGGCGGGCCATGGCAGTGTGTCCGAGAACAACCCTTACGAGTCGGCCCTGGACTGCGGCGCCTGCGGCGGCAACCACGGCATCGTCAACGCACGGGTGCTGGCGCAGATGGCGAACAAGCCGGCGGTGCGCGAGCGCCTGCGCGCCCAGGGCATCGCCATTGCCGACGATACGTGGTTCATCCCGGCATTTCACAATACCACCACCGACGAGCTGCGCCTGCACGATCTCGACCTACTGCCGCCGAGCCACCTGGTCTACATCGAGCGCCTCAGCAACGGTCTGCAGGCTGCGTCGCGCCTGTGCGCGGCGGAGCGGCTGCCAACCTTGGGCTTTGGGGAGGGACAGTCCAGGCGCGCCGACGACCCTGCGAGCGCCTATCGACAGGCGCGCCGCAACGCCATGGACTGGTCGCAGGTACGGCCGGAATGGGGCTTGTCGCGCAATGCCGCCTTCGTCATCGGCCGCCGCCACGCCACCAAACGGCTCAATCTGGAAGGGCGCGTCTTTCTGCACTCCTACGATCATCGCTGCGACCCCAAGGGCCGCCTGCTGGAAAACATCCTGAGCGGGCCCCTGGTCGTCGGCCAGTGGATCAACATGGAGCATTACTTCTCCACCGTGGACAACGACCATTACGGCAGCGGCAGCAAGGTGTACCACAACATCGCCGGCCGCTTCGGTGTCATGACCGGCAATCTTTCCGACCTGCGCACGGGCCTGCCATCGCAGACCGTGCTCAAGGATGGCGCGCCTTACCACGAGCCGCTGCGCCTGCTTACCCTGATCGAGGCGCCGTTCGAGCACGCGCGACAGGCCATCGAGGGTGTCGCCAACGTGCGCAGTCTCGTCTACAACGGCTGGGTGCGGGTGGCCGTGGTCGATCCGGACACCTATGTCGTGCACGTCTTCGAGGAGGGCGGCTGGCGCCAGCACGCCCTGCGCGAGGCGGGCGCGGCCATCGAAACCGAGGACATCCCGCTATGACCAACATCAACCTCAGTCCGCTCAAGAAACTCGAGATCATCATCGAAGGTGCGCACCAGGAGTTCGCCACGGACTTGCTGGATCGCGCCGGCGTCACCGGCTATACCATCGTCGGCAATCTTTCCGGCAAGGGCCGGCACGGCTTTCATGAAGGCCACCTCATGTTCAACGAAGACGCGGTGCTGATCATGATCATCGTGGCGGTCCCCGGGGAGCTGGTGGAGCCCATCCTCGAAGGTTTTACGCCATTTTTCGACAAGCACACCGGCGTGGTTTTCATTTCCGACATCCAGGTGAGCCGCCTGGTGAAATTCAAAAGCTGAGGAGCCCCTGCCAAACCATTGCGCGGCCCGCCTGACGGCCTGCGATGCGCAACGCGCTGTTCGTCCCGCAGCGCTGCTCGACAACGGTGCGGGCTTGCTCGCGGCTGTTTTCAGAGGCCCCCAAACGCCGGCGCAAGCAACCACGCGGGCCTGGTGCGTGAGTCTGCGTGGCCAACCGCTGGTGTCTTGGGTCGGAGGTTCGTGGAATATTCCGAGAAGGGTGGAACGTCATGGAAAAATGGCGATATTCGACGTTTTCCGTAACGAATTTCCGACTCGGGGCACTAGGAGCGCGTCACGCGCCGGCGCGAGCGTGTCACCGGCTTGGGCTGGGGCAGCTTCATGATCTGCTCCGCCTCGTTCAGCACGAAACTGTGGAAGGCCTGTGCGATGGGGGACATGCGCTTGCCGCTGCGGTGCACGAGGTACCACTCCTTCATGATGGGGAAGCCCTCGACGCTGAGGATGGCGATGCGGTTCAGCGCCAGTTCGAATTCCAGCGTGTGCAGCGACACGATGCCCAGGCCGAGGCCGGCCATCACCGCGTGCTTGATGGCCTCGTTGCGGCTCATTTCCATGGAGGTATTGAGCGTGACGCCGCGTTGCTGGAAGAAGCGTTCGACCGCATTGCGCGTGCCGGAGCCCCGCTCGCGCAGAATGAAGTTCTCATCCACCAGACGGTTCAGGGGAATGCGACTGCTGCCCACCAGCGGATGGTCGGGTGGCGCGATGATCACCAGCGGATTCTGCATGAACGCTTGCGCCTGCAATTCGATGTTGTCGGGTGGCGTGCCCATGATGGCCATGTCCGGCACGTTGTCGTGCAGCTGCTGGACGACCTCCTCGCGGTTGGTGACCTCGAGATGGACCTGGGTGCCGGGGTGGCGCTTGAGAAACGCCGCCAGCAGGTAGGGTGCGAAGTACTTGCCGGTGCTGGTGACTGTGAGCGCCAGCGTGCCGCGCTTGACGCCCTTCATATCGTCCAGCACGGACTCGATGTCGCGGAACTGCTGGGCGATGGTGCGGCTGAAGGCGTAGACCTCCTTGCCGGCCTCGGTGAGGAAGATTTTCTTGCCCATCTGTTCGAACAGGGGCAGGCCGACCTCCTCTTCCAGTTGCTTGATCTGGGTCGAGACGGCGGGCTGGGTCAGGTGCAACTCTTCCGAAGCGCGGGTAAAGCTGGAATGGCGCGCCACGGCTTCGAGGAGGCGCAATTGGCGAAACGTCACGTTCATGGTCTACCCCTCTGCGGTGAACGGCGACCATTCACCAAGCGGTATGGAAACAATAAATATTATTCATTTTTTATTATGCAATGACGCCCATATAGTAGGCAACAAAGGCAAAACGGACAGCTGTCTGACGCCAGTCAGCTAATGATCAACTGCTGAAGCATAAGGAAATGAGATTATGAGTGAAGCCACTGCAACCGCCTCGGCGGGCGAAAGGCTCAGCGGCCGCGAAGCGGCCCTTGCCCGCCGCCGGGCGCTTTCCCTGAACGGGAAAAGCGCTACTGCCGGCGCCAAGGCCGGTGCCCCCAAAAGTGCGACCGAAGCTCGGTTGGCGGCACGGAACGGCGGTGCGGCCGTGCAGCCGAGCGCCAGCATGAGCGGGGCGGCCAGCGCGTCTGCCGCAACCTCCGCGGAGAAAAGCTGTGGCTGCCAGCATGGCGAGAGTGTCATGGCTCGTGTGGAAGAGGCCCGTCCGGCGGTGGCGTCCAACTTCACGCCTGGGCCGGTTTCCCCCGCGCGCCAGCGCCGTATGGAGCAGTCGCAGAAGGGCCGCGGCGACGCGCCGCCTTGCCGACCCTGTGGCCGCGTCCGCCCCGAGCCGGCGAAAGTGGAAATCGGCACCACCCTGTCTGGCACTCCGGTGAGCGGCACCCAGGTGGAGCGCACCGCGCAGGTGACCGGCAACGAGGCAGGCAGCTGCCGCACCGTCACGGGTACTGAATATATCGGCACCGAGCAATACGCGGGCCTGTGCGGAACGCGTCCGGCTGCCGGCATACCCAAGGTCGGCGTCTCGACCACCAGCCGCGGCCGTGCCGTCACCGGCACCGAAGTGGGCCGCAGCAGCAAAGTGACGGGCGACGAATACGGCACGTGCAAGCGCGTGACCGGCAGCGAATATCTCGCGGCTGAAACCGTCGGCGAATTCTGCGGCAGTGCCCCCGAGCCGCGCCCGGAGAAGGTGGACGTCGGCATGACCGAGAAGCGCCAGCGCGTGACCGGCAGCGACCTCAATCGCAAGGCGCGCGTCACAGGCGCCGAGTACGGGGCCCAGCGCGCCATTACCGGCACGGCGTATGCCGACGCCGCGGCCGCGCGCGAAGCGCAATCCGACAGCGAGGGCAATGCCCCAAAAAAGGTACAAACCAGTCACACGAGCGTTGGCGCAACGGTGAGCGGCACCCGAGTGGGTCCGTCGTCGAAAGTTTCCGGCGATGAGCAGGGCTCCTGCAAGCGTGTGACTGGTACTGATTACATTGCCAGCGAAGATTTTGTTTCCTTCTGCCGCGAGCAGCCCTACCAGTCTCCTGCCAAGGTGGGGATGTCGCGCACCCTCAAGGGCCTCGACGTGTCGGGCACCCAGGTGGGCCGTTCCGCCAAGGTGACCGGCGACGAATATGGCGCCTGCAAGCCTGTGACCGGTAGTTCGTACATCGGCGCGGACCAGTATGCCGAGTTTTGCGCCTCGCGTACCGCGGCGGAAGCGATAAATCGCGCCAGGCTCGGCCGCAGCGCGGCGCTTACCGGCATACAGCCCGGTCCGGACCAGAAGATGACCGGCAATGAGCGCGGCACCTGCCAGCCTGTCAGCGGCACGCCCTATCTGGGCGAGGATCAGAGCGCGCAAGCCTGTGGCACGGCGCCGGCGCCGACGTCGTCGAGCGGTTTCTCCATTGCCACGCCGGCACGCGTCGCGCGCGACAGCGAGGTGCGCCGCATCACCGGCAACGCTTATGGCGACAACGGCCGCATCACCGGGCCGATGGCGCGTGCGGTGGGACTGATCTCCGGCACGCCGGAATTCCGCTACAAGGAAGAAGCCGTGGCACGCGCGGTGGCGATGCCGGCGGTGCCGGAACGCGAGGCCACAGAGCGCGTGACCGGGGAAGGCCGCGAGCGTCGTATCACGGGCGATGCCTGGGATCGTGGCGACCGCGTCACCGGCACCGAGGGACGTTCCGCCCAGCGGCGCAACCCCACGCTGCGTGGCGAAGCGCGCGGCAACGGCGTGACTGCCCGCGACAACCGCGAGGTGGAACGCCCTGCGCCCACGGCCAGCCGTATCACCGGCAGCAGCGGAAACACCAATAACGGCGCCATGATCACCGTCTCCGGCGGTGCGCGGGGCTAAACGGGCATAGCGAGGACGGCACGGCATGAACACCCGGCAACGCATGGAAGCTCTGAGTGCACGCCAGCCCGCTCCGGCGGGAATGGCGATGCGCGGTGCGCCCAGCGCCGCCACGGCGCTGCCGGGGTGGCCGCAACGTCCCAGTTTCTGCCCCCCAGGCATGCAGGAGCAGAACGGTGAGTGCGTCAGCAGCGTGTGTGTACCGCGGGCGCATCCGCTGGTGGATACCGCGCGCAATGCCGAACTGGCGGATTATGAGCGGAGCGTGAGGACGCGTTTCGACGCCATCGTGCCCACACTCAAGGAGATTGCCGCGCAGCAGCATGAGCCGGGCTTCGAGCGGCGCGCGCAGCAGATCGCGCGTGAGCGGCTCGGTTTCGAGCTGCCGCAGGACGTCCTCGCCGACGCCTGGGTGACCACCCTCAACATGCGCAAGCTCTATGGCCACAGCGTGCTGCAGGCCTACCACACGCTGGCCCGCGATTTCACTGCACGCTGGAACGGACACGCGGAAGCAGAAGCCATGCAGCGCTTCTTCATCGAGTGCGGCTTCCATGAGGTCGACATCAGCCCCTGCGCGGACGGCCGTCTCAAGGGTCTGCTGCAGTTCGTGCTGCGCCTGCCGCTTCAGGCGGTGCGCCGCAAGTCCTACGCCGGCGCAATGTTCGACGTCGAATTGAACGTGAAGCAGTGGACCGAGACCGAGCTGCGCCGCTTCCGCGAGGGCCTGCCGACGCTGTCGGATGCCGGTACGCGTTACCTGAAAATTGCGGTGTACCACTTCAGCAGCTCGGACCCGCAGCACGAAGGCTGCGCGGCCCACGGCAGCGACGACAGGAAGGCCGCCCAGGCCGCGCTCGACCGCCTGGCGGCATTCCGCACCGCGATCGAGAATGGCTTCTGCTGCGGCGCCTCGGTCGCCACGCTGCTGATCGGCGTGGATACCGACAACGACGCGATCAAGATCCATGTGCCCGACGCCAACGGCGAGATGGACACGGAATGCTTCGTCGACAACCTTGCCGTGTATCGCCAGTCCGCCGGCATGGCCGCTTCGGAAGCGCGCCGGCGCCTCGGGACGGCGATAGACGAGGCGGCGCGCGAGGCCGGCCGCGGTACGCCGGAACCGGGTATGCGCCGGCTGATCGAGCGGCTGCTGACGAACAACCTGTCGCAGATCGACTACGTCTGCGCCCAGCACGGCGGCCGCTACGCCGACATCGGCCACGCCGAACGCTTCATCAACATCGGCGACAGCTTCGATGTACTGCATCTGCGCAACCTTGCCTACTTCGGCCATCTGCACACCATCGAGGAAGGCGCGGCGGACATGGACGTGGGCATCAAGATCTTCAGCAAGCTGAACGTGACGCACGGCCTGCCGATCCCGATCGCGATCCATTATCGCTACGACGAGCAGGTACCGGGTTCGCGCGAACGTGCGGTGGCGCGCTGCCGCCGCATCAAGGCCGCGATAGAGACGCGCTACCCGATTCTGGCCAAGGAAGGCTTGCTGTTCTGCGGCATGACCGTGCAGGGAAAACAGCCTGGCAGCACGCAGGAAGAAGTTTCGGACATCGATACCAATTCGCATGGGCATTGAGGTGATTCATGAAGATCATGCAAGTTGAAAAGACATTGGTCTCGACCAACCGCGTACGCGAAATGGGGCACCGCCCGCTCCTGGTGGTGCGGGAAAAAACCGGCGGCACGCGCAGCGTGGCGGTGGACGCAGTGGGCTGCATCCCGGGCGACTGGGTGATCTGCGTCGGCAGTTCGGCGGCGCGCGAGGCGGCGGGCGCGAAGGACTTTCCGAGCGACCTGACCATCATCGGCATCATCGACCACTGGCAGGAGCACTGAGATGGAAATCATGCGCGTGGTGTCGGATCTGGTCTGTACCCGGCGCATTCCCGGCCTGTTCAACACGTCGCTGCGTGTGCTGGCTGACCAGAAAGGCGCGCTCGCGGTGGCGGTGGATCCGGTCGGCGTGCCGCAAGGGAAATGGGTATTTACCGCCGGCGGCTCGGCCGCCCGCTATGGCGCCGGCGACTACAGGATTCTTACTGATTTGACGATCCTCGGGATCATCGACCAGTGGAGTGTGACGGAAGAGCGTCACGAAGCAAGCAAGGCAGTTTCATTAACCGTGTAAAGGAGAAACATCATGGCAAATGCAATGACGGGCATCGCCCTTGGAATGATCGAGACGCGTGGTCTGGTGCCGGCGATTGAGGCGGCCGACGCGATGACCAAAGCGGCGGAAGTGCGCCTGATCGGCCGCCAGTTTGTCGGCGGCGGATACGTGACGGTGCTGGTTCGCGGCGAGACGGGCGCGGTGAACGCGGCGGTTCGCGCTGGCGCGGATGCCTGCGAGCGTGTGGGTGACGGCCTGGTGGCTGCCCACATCATCGCGCGCGTGCACAGCGAAGTCGAAAACATCCTGCCCACCGCTGCAGCGGCGTAATTTTGTTTGACACTGATTTTGTTTGAAGGAGAGTGAAAATGGCTACGGCTACCACGGGTATTGCTCTGGGAATGATCGAGACGCGCGGTCTGGTGCCGGCGATTGAAGCGGCCGACGCGATGACCAAAGCGGCGGAAGTGCGCCTGATCGGCCGCCAGTTTGTCGGCGGCGGATACGTGACGGTGCTGGTTCGCGGCGAGACGGGCGCGGTGAATGCGGCGGTTCGCGCTGGCGCTGACGCCTGCGAGCGTGTGGGCGACGGCCTAGTGGCTGCCCACATCATCGCGCGCGTGCACAGCGAAGTCGAAAACATCCTGCCCACCGCTGCAGCGGCCTGATCGGGGCACACCATGGACATGGTGGCAACGAAAGCGGGCGGCGTCATGACCAGCGCGATCACGGGAATCGCGCTGGGAATGATCGAGACGCGCGGTCTGGTGCCGGCGATTGAAGCGGCCGACGCGATGACCAAAGCGGCGGAAGTGCGCCTGATCGGTCGCCAGTTTGTCGGCGGCGGATACGTGACGGTGCTGGTTCGCGGCGAGACGGGTGCGGTGAATGCGGCGGTTCGTGCCGGCGCGGATGCCTGCGAGCGTGTGGGCGACGGCCTGGTGGCTGCCCACATCATCGCGCGCGTGCATGGCGAGGTGGAAGGTATTCTGCCGATACGGCCGAGCGCGGGTGGCGCGGGCCGGGACGGGGACGTGGTGGGCTTCGGCGTCTGAACAGCGAGGGCGAGGTAATGGCTATCGATCCACGTCTACTCGGCTATCTCAATCGGGCTTTGGCCCATGAGATGGCGGCGGTCCAGCAATACATGGCCCAGTCCAGACTCTGTGACATGTGGGAGATGAGCGAGCACTGCGCGCATTTCCGCCAGGATGTGATCGAGGAGCTGGAGCATGTGGAAAGCTTGATGGCGGCCCTGCTCAAGCTCGGGACGGCGCCCAACTCGACGCAACTGCCGCCGGTGCGGCTGGGGCGCTCCCTTGAGGAAATGATAGGGATCGACCGCGTACTGGAAGTGGAGGCCATTCGTCTTTACGAGGAGGCGGCGGCGTATTGTGCAAGGGTGCGGGATTTCGCTCATCACGCACTATTCGATAAGATCTTGCGCGATGAGCTGCAGCACCTGGACGAGCTGGACAAGATGTCCGCGGCGCTGCCCGATACGGAGCGACGCTATGCCTGACGACAGCAACCCCATCCCCAATTGGCAACGCCAGGATCTGCCGCCGATGCTGAGCCGGCGCTTCGAGTTCGCCAGCTATGCGGAGACGCGGCGCTTCCTCGATGGCGTGGCGAAGGTGGCCGAAGAGGCACAGCATTATCCGAACCTGAGCTTTGGCAAGACTTACGTGAGCGTCACCATAGACGCAGACGGCAAGAAGATCGGCCCCGATCTCGTCGCCCTGGCGCAGCGCATCGACGCCCTGGCGGCCTCCGTCGGGTAGCCATCGTGACCGCCCTGCGCATCGCGCTCGCGAACCAGAAGGGCGGCACCGGCAAGACGACACTGGCGGTAAATCTGGCCGCCGGATTGCTGCGCCGCGGGCCAACGGTTCTGCTTGATGCGGACCCGCAAGGCTCTGCCGGGCATTGGGCGCGCGTGGGCGGGGCCAAGGGTGATCTCGCGCCGGTGCAGGGCGTCGGCGGCCATGAGGCAGGTGCGGGGATCGCGCAGGCGTCCGCGCGCCATCGTTACGTCTTGGTGGACTGCCCGCCGCATCTGGAATCCGGCGTGCTGCGGGAAGTCATGGACGCGGTGGATGTCGTGCTCATACCCGTGCAGCCCTCGCCGCCGGACCTGTGGGCGAGCGTGGACATGGTCGCGGCGGTGGCTGATGCGCGCCGTGCCAACGCGGGACTGCGGGCCTATGTGGTGCTGAATCAGCTTGACCGGCGCAACGCACTGTCGCGCTCCATGCACCAGGCGCTGGCGGAGTTTTCAGTGCCAGTATTGGCAAGCGGGCTGGCGCGGCGCGCGGCATATCGTAGTGCCGCTCTGGAAGGGGGCAGCGTCTACGCGCTCGGCAAGCGCGGCATCAGCGCCGTGCAGGACGTCGAATCCATCATCAAGGAGGTATTGAAGACATGAGCAAGCTATCCAGCAAACTGGCGGCGGGTGTGCGCAAGGTGAAAGCCGAACAGGAGACGACGCCGGCCGCGCCCGCCGCCGCTGCGCCCAAGGCCGCGCCGGTTCGCGAGAGCAAGGCCCAGCAGGGTCGCCCTGGCGGCGCCGAGTTGCATCCCGCCCGCGTCTGGCCGGACTGACGCCCGCCCCGGATCCCAGATATGCCTAGGCGGTGGTCTGCGCCAGTACCGTCGTCGCCTCGTCCAATAGAAAATTTTTGAACGCCTGCGCCGCAGCGGACAGGCGCTTGTCCTTGCGGTGCACGATGTGCCAATGGCGTCGGATGGGCAGGTCCTGCACGTCCAGCAGGCTGAGCCGCTTGGCTTCGAGTTCCAGTTCGACGGTGTGCAGCGAAACCACACCCAGGCCCAGATTGGCCTGCACGCCTTGCTTGATCGCTTCGGTACTGCTCATCTCCATGCCGGCGCGGATTTTCACCCGATGCGCTTCGAAGTAGCGCTCCATGGCGATGCGGGTACCTGATCCTTCCTCTCGCATCAGGAAGGTTTCCTGTTCCAGACGCCGCAGGGGGATGTTTTTTTCCTGCACGAGGGGGTGGGTGACCGGCGCGATCACCACCAGCGGATTCTCCATGAAGGACTCCGCGACGAGGTCCTGTCCATCCGGAGGTTGACCCATGATGGCCATGTCCATCTCGTTGTTGGCGAGCTGCACCAACAACGCCTGCCTGTTGGTCACGTTGAGGCTGACGGTGACGGTGGGGAACCGCTGGCTGAAGGTGGCCAGGAGTTGCGGGGCAAAATAATTGGCGGTGCTCGCCACCGAGATCTTGAGCTTGCCGCGCTTGAGCCCCTTGAGTTCCCCCAGCACCGCCTCGGCCTCGCTGAGCTGCTGGGCGATGGCGCGGCTGTAGTGGTAGAGCTCGTGGCCGGCTTCGGTCAAATAGATCTTCTTGCCCAGCTGTTCAAATAGAGAGGTGCCGACGTTTTCCTCCAGCTGCTTGATCTGCATGGAGACCGCTGGCTGGGTGAGATGCAGCTCCTGCGCGGCGCGCGAAAAGCTGAGGTGGCGCGCGACCGCCTCGAACACGGAGAGCTGGCGAAACGTCAGATGCAGCAAGGGCTTACCCGCACGGCCATGGTATAAGCATTATCTTATTCTAATCATATATAACTTTCACTATCTCTTATATCCTGGGCTGTATATAGTGCGGGTTCAGGTTGCGTTAACCTTGGCGCGACGGGGGATTTTTTTGACTGATTGGAGGTTGTCATGGCCGTTAAAACCTACAACGCCGGCGTGAAGGAATACCGGCAGACATACTGGATGCCGGAATACACGCCGCTGGACACGGACATTCTGGCGTGCTTCAAGATCACCCCGCAAGCGGGGGTGGACCGTGAGGAAGCCG
>JAJXXS010000099.1 GCA_021780975.1 Pseudomonadota bacterium | reverse complement strand
CGCAAGGTGATGGAGGAATTCTGCCCCACCTGGTCCTGCAAATGCTTGAGCGCCTGCGCCAAATCCTGTGGCTGCACAGCCGACACAGATGCGGAAGCGGCGTGCGACGATCCGCTAGATGGCGTTGGGTTGCCGCTCGCAACAGGCTGCTGTGTCTTGCCACCTGACCCGCTGAGAAGCGGGGCAACCAGGCTGCTATTCGTGCTAATTTCCATCATGCACCCCCGGAAAAACCCCCGGATTGCTCCGGGGGCCTGCCCTTAGGATTACTACGGCAGCAGCTTGAGGTAGCTCTGCTGCAGGGCGTTGGCTTGCGCCAGGGTGGAGATGCCCGCCTGCTGCAGGATCTGGTACTTGGTCAGTTGCGAAGTCGCCTCGGCGATGTTCGCATCCTGCACCACAGACCGCGCAGACTGCAGGTTGGTGGCCGTGGTCTGCAGGTTCTGCACCGACGCTTGCACCCGGTTCTGGATCGCACCCAGCGCACCACCCTGCTGGTTCAACGCATTGATGGCGTTGTCGATGATGGCGATGGCCTGGTTGGCACCCGTCACGGTGGACACGTTCACGCTGGAGGCCGCGTTCAGCGAGCTGATATTGGCCAGGCCAATATTGGTTCCGCCGGACAGGGAGTAGCCCTGCGTGGACTGCAGCTGCACAAAGCCCTGTACCAGCGCAGTGCCTGCTGCACTCGTGATGGCCGAAGCCGTGCCAGCCTGCAGAGTGCCACTGCCGCCGAACCCCGAAACCAGGATGTTCTGGCCCTGGGTCTGTGTCAGCACTAACTGGTTGCTGGTGTTGACGCTCGCCGCCACCCCGGTCTGCGCGGTGCTGGCATTGATGGAAGCAACCAGACCGCTTAGCCCGGTAGAATCAACGCTGGTGACGTTGGCCGAGATGTTGACCGTGTTGGTCGGGCTGCCGGAGGTGCCGTTGCTCAGCGAGAAGGAGAAAGAACCGCTGGTCACCGTAAACGCGACGCTGGTATTGGCCGTGGCGGAAACCCCGGTATTCTGCGTCACGGCGTTGAATGCAGCGGCAACATCGGATGCCGCCTCGTCCTTCGTCACCGTCACGCTGCTGGCGCCGACAGAGCCCGATACACTCACGCTGCCGGCGGTGAAGTTCCCGGCGCCGGTGCTGATCGTGTAGGCCGAACCATAGCCATTGGAAGTCACCGAGCCGCTGCCTGCGGCATAGACGCTCCCGCTGGTGCCAATAGTGTTGACACCAATGGCATTGGATTGGGAGTTGGAGATGGACACGTTGATGATCTGGTTGGCATTGGCGCCGACCTGGAACTGCTGGCCGGAGAAGCTGCCATCCAGGATGTTCTGGCCGTTGAACTGCGTCTGCGTGGCGATGGTCTGCACCTGCGCCAACAACTGCGACACCACGCCCTGCAAGGAAGCGCGGTCGGCCGAGGTGTTGGAGCCGTTGGCCGCCTGCACCGCGATGGTGCGCACTTGCTGCAACAGGTTGGTTTCGTTCTGCAGCGCGCCGGTGGCCGTCTGCACCAGGGAGACCGCCTGGTTGCCGTTCGACACCGCTTGGTTCAGGCCATTGATCTGGGTGGTGAAGCGCTGGGCGATGGCGTAGCCCGCGGGGTTGTCTGCAGGGCCGTTGATCGCCTTGCCGGTGGACAGTTGCTGAATGTAGGTGGAGAGGTTGCTGGAAGTATCGTTGAGCGCGTTTAGGGTGCTCAGGGAGTTGATGTTGGTGTTGATGATCCCGGAAATAGCCATGGTAAAGCTCCTTTCATAAGCCTGGGTCGGCATCCTTGCCGTCTTGCGGGCTTTCAGCCTGCAACAGGCTTATCGTCACGCTCCCCAAAAACTTTAGCGCGCCCCTGCCGTGCGCAACTTATGCAGCCGCTCCCGCAAGTCGCCGACGACTGCCTGGATTTCCGCCCCGCGGGCGGCAGCCTCCATAGGCCTCACTCCCTCGCCCGGCCCCGCGCTCGCTTGTTCGCGCAGGCGCACGCACATGTCGGCCATGGCCCTGGCCCCCTGTGCCTGGCGCGCCAGCCACTCGCGCAGGCGAGCCAAGGCTTGGCGCAAATCCCCGCCGGATTCCAGGGTCGCCCCCACCCCGCCAGGAAGTGCCGCGTCCCCCAACGATGCGCCCGCCGCCGCGATGTCCTGCGCCAGAACGATGCCTTCCGCACACACGGGATCCAGTTCGTCGGCGACCGCAGCAAAATGAGAGACCTCAACCTGCCCATGCAAAAGGGAGAGACGCAGGTTCAAACACAACAGCAACAACTGCTCGACCTTCTCCCCGGCCATTGCCAGACGAGGCGCCAAGCCAGTCCCATCAGGGTGGCCAGATCTGCGCTCGGGTAACTCATTGCTTATGGCCTGCTGCATATCGCGTAGCCGATCGCTGCCGCCCTGCAGGCCGCGGGCCAGCGCCTGCAAGCCATGGGCCAGCTTGTCCAGATCTTCGGCCTCCGTTGGCGCGGACATTTCCTGGAGTTCGCCTGCGGACAAGCTCTCCTCCCATCGCCCGGCCATCCCAATCAGCTTGGCCGCCGCCTCCTCCACCGCCAGAACATGCTGCAAGGCGGCCTCCTGCATATGCGCCATGCGCTGCTCCAGGCCATCCAGATCGCCCGCCAGCGCGTCCAGACCGCCGCGCGACGGGCCTACACCATTCTTACGCGGCGTACCTGCCACCGCATCCTGCAGCCACTGACGCAGGCGCGCGTACTGCCGGCGCCAGCCGGCAATCAGATAAGCGCACAGCAGCAACAGCAACACGGTGCCGCCCGCGGCAAATGTCGCGATGCCCCATCTGGCGCGCGCACGCAGGTGCGCGTTGCGCTGCGCCTCGACCTGCCCCTGCCGGCCCAAACGGGCGGCGAAGCGGCCCAGGGCTTGCTGGAACCCCGCCAACTGCGTGACGGAAACCCCCGCGCCGATTGGAAATTGCTTGTTGCCCGCCAGATTTCCGCTCATGGCCAGCAAGTCGGCGAGCGACTGGCGTTCGGCCGCATCGAAAAGGCGGGCAGTGGCCTGGCTCTCCAGGCCCTGCAACACACCATCGGCAAACTGCAGCCGGCTTGTGGCCACGGCCAGCGGCGCTGTCCCGCCGTTGTCCTGGGAAAACGTCGGGTTCAGCAACTGACGCGCTGCCGCCACTTCGTTTTGCACGACCTGCAACTGCATCACCAGCCGCCCCAGCCGCGTTTCCTGTTCCATGCCGCGGCTGATGCCCGCCATCTGCAGGAAGGCCCAGGCCAGGCCCCCGACCAGCAACGCGCTGGCGACGAGCGTCAAGAGCAGCAGGGATTGCGCGGGAGACAGCTTCATGGCAACCGATTCGAGCGAGCGGACTGCGCGCCAGCCGGCACCTCCTCAGCAGCTGCGGAAAACCACGCGGAGGGCTCCAGGATGGGGACGATGTCATCTCCATCCCTGAGCAGGCCGGTAACGACACTCCAGGGCGGAGGCAGCATGCTTTGCAAAGGCAGGGCCGCGGACGTCGGCAGACGCCTCAAGCCGACAACCCCATCCACCAGCAGGCCACCGGCGTGATCCTCCTGCACCCAGAGAACGACACGCTCGCCAGAAAACTCTCGCGCCGACCCTGGCGACAGTCTCGCCGCGGCGTCCACCACCGTGAGCAGGCGTCCCTGCCATCCCATCAGGCCCGCACAATCGGGGCTGGCCCCGGGAACGCACGTAATCGGCGGGGGTCGCATCACCTGGCGCACGCAGCCGGCAGCCAAGGCCCAGCGCTGTTCGCCTACCTGAAAAACCAACCAGTCCGCTGTCTCCC
>JAJXXS010000237.1 GCA_021780975.1 Pseudomonadota bacterium | reverse complement strand
CGCGCCCTTATTGGGACATGACATTCGCTCCGGTGCGGGTGGCGAGCGAGGAGGCTGCCGAAGATGAACTGATCGCCCGCCTCAAGGATTCGGTGCGCCTGCGCATGATTGCCGACGTGCCGCTCGGCGCCTTCCTGTCCGGCGGGGTGGACTCCAGCGCCGTGGTGGCGATGATGGCGGCGGTGAGCCGCGACCCGGTCAACACCTGTTCCATCGCGTTCACCGATCCGCGCTACAACGAAATCGAATACGCCAACCAGGTGGCGCAGCGTTATCGCACGCACCACCATGTCGACACCGTGCAGAGCGATGATTTCTCCCTCGTCGAGAGGCTGGCGGGCGTGTACGACGAACCCTACGCCGACTCATCCGCGCTGCCCACCTACCGGGTCTGCGAACTGGCGCGCAAACACGTGAAGGTGGCCCTGTCGGGTGACGGGGGCGACGAGAATTTCGCCGGCTATCGGCGCTACCGTTGGTTCCGTTACGAGGAGCGCCTGCGTTCCATGCTGCCTTTTGGGGTGCGGCGTCCGCTCTTCGGCGCCCTGGGGCGGCTGTATCCCAAAGCGGACTGGGCGCCCAAGATGCTGCGTGCCAAGACCACTTTCGAGGCCCTGGCGCGCGATACGGTGGCGGGTTATTTCCACGGTGTGTCGCAGCTGGCGGATGCGCAACGCGCGCGCCTGTTCACGCCGGCATTCAGACAGCAGCTGCAGGGCTACCGTGCGGTGGAAGTGCTGCGGCGTCATGCCCGCAACGCTCCCCGTCACGATGCGCTCTCGCTGGTGCAGTATCTGGACATGAAAACCTATCTGCCGGGCGACATCCTCACCAAGGTCGACCGCGCCAGCATGGCGCATGCGCTGGAGGTGCGTGAGCCACTGCTGGACCACGAGCTGATGGGCTGGGTTGCGGGCCTGCCGATCGACCTGAAGCTGCGCGGCAGGGAGGGGAAATACCTGTTCAAGAAGGCCATGGAGCCCTATCTGCCGCATGATGTCCTGTACCGGCGCAAGATGGGCTTCGCCGTTCCGCTGGAGGGCTGGTTCCGCGGCCCGCTCAAGGAGAAAATCGGGCAGGCTGTGCTGGGCGCTCGCCTGCTCGACACCGGCTGGTTCGAGCGTCGCTATCTGGAGGAACTCGTGCGCGAACACCAAAGCGGCCGCCGCGATTATTCCGTGGCCTTGTGGAGTCTGCTGATGTTCGACGCCTTTCTGGGCACGGAAGCTGCCGTTCCCCACTTCCATCACGTTCAAGCGGCATGAAAGTCCTGCACGTTCTCGATCATTCCATTCCACTGCATTCTGGCTATACCTTTCGCACGGCGGCCATCCTGCGCGAGCAGCGCGCGCTTGGCTGGCAGACCTTCCATCTCACCAGCCCGCGCCAGCAGGGCTGCACGGTGGCGGAGGAGACGGTGGATGGGCTGCATTTCTATCGCAGCCGCGCCCATTGGCTGCGGCATCTGCCGGGTGCGGATCCTTTCGCCGTGATGGCGGCGACGCGCCGCCGCCTGCTGCAAGTGGCGCGCGAGCTCAAACCCGACCTCATCCATGCCCACTCGCCGGTGCTCAACGCCCTCCCGGCCCTGCAGGTAGGGCGGCGCCTGGGCATACCGGTGGTGTACGAGATTCGCGCCTTCTGGGAAGATGCCGCGGTCGATCACGGCAGCACGGTGGAAGACAGCCTGCGCTACCGCCTGACGCGGGCGCTGGAAACCTACGCCGTCCGGCGTGTGGACCACGTCTTCACCATCTGCGAAGGGCTGCGCGGCGACCTGGCGGGGCGCGGCGTGCCGGCGGACAAGATTACGGTGATTCCCAATGCCGTGGACATCGAGAAATTCTCCCTCGGCGGGGCTCCCGACCCCGCCCTGAAGCTCAAGCTGGGCCTGGGAAATGCGCGCGTCATAGGCTTCATCGGTTCGTTCTATGCCTACGAAGGGATCGATCTGCTGCTCCAGGCCCTGCCCGCAATCCTGCAGCGCGTGCCCGACGTCAAGGTGCTGCTGACGGGCGGCGGACCGCAGGACGAGGCGCTCAAGGCGCAGGTCATGCGCATGGAACTGAAAGACCGCGTGGTCTTCACCGGCCGGGTCGATCACCACGAAGTCAATCGCTACTACGATCTGGTGGACGTGCTGGTGTACGCCCGCCATCCCATGCGCCTCACCGAACTCGTGACGCCGCTCAAGCCCTTGGAGGCGATGGCACAGGGACGGCTGTTCGTGGCCTCCGATGTGGGCGGGCATAAGGAACTCATCCGCGACGGCGAAACCGGCGTGCTGTTCCGCGCCGGCGATGCCAGGGATCTGGCGGACAAAGTGGTGGGCCTGCTGGAGGATACGCGGCGTTGGCCCCAGTTCAAGGCGCAGGGGCGCCGCTTCGTCGAAGTCGAGCGCAACTGGAAGGCGAGCGTTGCGCGCTACCGCGAAGCCTATCAGGCACTGGTCCGGCGCGCAGCGTGAACCCGGAATCCCCGCGCCTGATGGTTTATTCGAGCCTCTTCCCGAGCCAGGTTCAGCCCGGCGCCGGGCTGTTCATCCGCGAGCGCCTGTTTCGCGTGGGCCGCAAGTTGCCCATCGTGGTGGTTTCTCCCCGTCCCTGGTTCCCCGGCCAGGGCCTCATTCGCCGCTGGCGCCCGGGCTATCGGCCAATGCCGGCGCGCCAGGAGATCCAGGACGGCGTGGAAGTGCATTTCCCGCGTTTTTTTGCCTTGCCGGGAGTCCTGCGTCAGTGGGACGGCTTTTTCATGGCGCTGGGTAGCTGGCGCACGGTCTGGCGGCTCAAGCGGCGGCTGGGCGTCAACCTGATCGATGCCCATTTCGCCTATCCAGACGGCTACGCTGCAGGCTTGCTGGGACGTTGGCTCGGCCTGCCCATGACCCTGACCCTGCGCGGCACCGAGCTTCCGCACAGCCGCAATCCGCGTCTGCGCTCGCGTCTTGTCAAGGCCCTGCGGGCGGCGCGGCGCGTGTTCGCGGTGTCAGACTCGCTGCGCCAACTGGCCCTGCGCCTGGGCGCGGCGCCCGGCAATACCCGCGTGGTGGGCAACGGCGTGGACAGCGAGAAGTTCCAGCCGCGCGCGCGCAGCGAGGCGCGCCACCGCCTCGGCCTGCCGGAAGGCGCCCAGGTGCTCATTTCTGTCGGCGCCCTGGTGGAACGCAAGGGCTTTCATCGCGTGCTCGAGATTTTGCCGCAGCTGGTGCAGCAGCAGCCGCAATTGCACTACCTCATCGTCGGCGGCGCAAGCCCGGAGGGCAACCGCGAAGCCGAGTTGCGCAGCCAGGTCGCCGCCTTGGGGCTGGAGGAGCGCGTGCATTTTCTCGGCGCGTTGGCGCCCGCTGAGCTCGCCTGGCCGCTTTCGGCGGCTGACGTATTCGTGCTCGCTACGCGCAACGAGGGCTGGGCCAATGTGTTTCTGGAGGCGATGGCTTGCGGGCTGCCGGTGGTGACGACCGATGTGGGCGGCAATGCCGAAGTCGTCTGCCGCGACGAATTGGGCATGGTGGTGCCGTTCGGCGACGCCGCGGCGCTGATGCGCGCACTGGAGCGCGCATTGGCCATGACGTGGGACCGCACGGCGATACGCGGCTATGCCGAAGCCAATACCTGGGAACGGCGCGTCGAGACGCTGGTGGCGGAATTTCAGGCCGTGTGCTGCGAGGGGCGGGCCTCCCATACGCCGGCGACGGCGCCGCGGAGGGCTGCGCCGTGACCCCTTGGCTGGCGCGTTCGGTATATCGCCTGCAGGAAGCCGCGCTGGGGCGCGCCACTTTTCCTTACTTGGCCGAGCTGGAAAGAAGCCAATGGCTGTCGCGCCCGGAATTGGAAGCCCTGCAGGCGCGTAAGCTCAACCGCCTGCTGCAGAAGGCGCTCGCGCATAGCCCCTGGCATGCCGCGCGCGTGCGCAACGCCGGCTTGGCCGATCAAGCGGCGGCTGGCGCGGTGGCCCTCGCGGATCTTGCCAGGCTGCCGACCATGGACAAGGCCGACGCACGGCGCCATGTCGAGGAACTGGTCTGGCGCGGGGTGCCCGGCGGCGCGTTCCGCTACAACACGGGCGGCTCCTCGGGGGAGCCGCTGATTTTTTACTACGGTCGCGATCGCCAAGCATCCGACGCGGCCGGGCGAATGCGCGCGCGGCGCTGGTGGGGGGTCGAGGCCGGGGAGCGCGAGGCATACCTGTGGGGGGCGCCGGTGGAACTGAGCAAGACGGATCGCGTGAAAACCTTACGCGACCGTCTCGTCAATCAACTCGTCCTCAATGCCTTTGCCATGTCGTCTGCGCGCATGGACGAGTATCTCTCCGCGCTCGCGGCCTGGCAGCCCAGCTGTCTGTACGGCTACGCCTCCAGCGTGGCCCTGCTGGCGGCACATGCCGAAGCGCGCGGCATCAAACCCGCGCTGCGCCGCCTGAAGGTCGTCTGCACCACCGGCGAGCCGCTGTATCCGCACCAGCGCGAACTGATCGGGCGGGTATTCGGCGTTCCGGTGGCGAATGAGTTCGGCAGCCGCGACATAGGCTTTACCGCGCATGAGGCGCCTGGCGGCGTCCTGTTGCTGACGAGCGAGTCGCATATTCTCGAAGTGCTCGACAGCGCCGGCCTGCCGGTGCCGTTAGGCGCGAGCGGCGAGGCGGTCGTCACCGGCCTCACCTCGCTGGCGCAACCCTTCATCCGCTATCGCACCGGCGATGTCGTGAGGCTCGCGCCGGCGCAAGACTCCGGCGGCCGCGGGCTGCATGCCATCGCCGAAGTGAGCGGCCGCCAGACCGATTTTGTGGTGCGCGAGGACGGTGCTCTCATGCACGCGCTCGCCGTCATCTACGTGCTGCGTGCTGTGGAGGGTGTGGAGCAGTTCAAGTGCATCCAACACTCCGCGCTCCTGATGGAGGTGCTGGTCGTACCCGGCCCGGCCTGGAGCGACGCCGCGCGTGCCGCCGTGGTCGCGGGCCTTGGCGCGCGCCTGGGGACGCGGGTGGAGGTGGCGGTGCGCGAGGTGGCGGATATCCCTCCGGAGGCGTCGGGCAAGCACCGCTACGTGGTGAGCCACGTGCAACTCGCCGCCGAATTGAGACAGGCGGCGGCCTGAACCAAACGATTCCAAGAATACGCCATGAAACCCAGCGAACTCATCGACCTGCCCCTACGTTATAAACCCTGGCGGCCTTTACATCTGCGCCTGGTGCTGGAGGACATGGCTGGCGCGGCACGCCAGCCAGAACTCGATCACCGCACGCATCTGCGCGCCACCCTGGACTGGCTGTGCCGCGCCCAGGATATGCGCGAAGGCCACAACGATGCCGGCGGCGTGGCGGCTGGCTGGAGTTTCGAGGACGGCTGGCTGCCTGGTTATCCGGAAACCACCGGCTACATCATCGAGACCTTCCTGGCCGCGGCCGAGTACTTGGGGCGTCCCGACCTCACCGCGCGCGCGCAGCGCATGATCGATTGGGAACTTTCCCTGCAAGGCGCCGATGGCGCGTTTCCCGGCCATTTCGGCGAAGCCGGCAGCCACCCGGTGATCTTCAACCAAGGCCAGATCATGCATGGCCTGGTGGCTGGCTACGTCCAGCTGGGGCGTGCCGATTGCCTGGACGCCGCGGTGGCGGGCGGACGCTGGATGGTTGCGCAGCAGGACGATGACGGCTGCTTCCGCAAATTCGAGCATCATGGCGTGCCCCATGTCTATAACACGCGCGCAATCTGGGCCCTCGCGAGCGTCGGACTGCTGGCGAACGAGCCGGCGCTCGTTGCTGCGGCCGGCAGAAATCTGGACTGGGCGCTCAGGCAGCAGACCCCCTGCGGCTGGTTCGCCACCAATGCGTTCGTGCCCGGCCGGGCTCCCTACACCCACACCATTGCCTATGCCATACGCGGCCTGCTCGAAGGCGCCGTGCTTCTGGGCGAGGAACGCTATCTCGCTGGCGCGGTAAGCGCCGCGCGCGGCCTCGCGCGGTGCCAGCGCAGCGATGGCTGGCTTGCGGGTACTTATGACGACGGCTGGACTCCGGCAGCGAGCTACGCCTGCGTCACTGGCATCGCGCAGATGGCCTTGTGCTGGATGCGGCTGGCGCAGATCACCGGGGAGACATCGTTTCGCGATCCCGCATGGCGCGCCATTGCCTATGTCAAGCGCACCCAGCGTGTGGAAAGCGGACCCCATGACCTGCGCGGTGCGGTGCCCGGCTCGGCACCGATCTGGGGGGCGTATTCGCGCTTCGAGTTTCCCAACTGGGCGGCCAAGTTTTTTGCCGACGCCTTGCTCATGGACATGGTGAACGCAGTGATTCCTCCGCTGCCTGCGGTGGCGAGGGGGCTGGCGGGATGAGCGAGCTTTCCCTCCTGGTGCTGTGCGGCCGCAGTCCGCGCCATCTTCATGTGGCCAACAGCCTTTGCCAGGCCGGCCGGGTGCTCGCCATCGTGCAGGAGAGTGGCGGCGAGTGGAGCCTGAAAAAAATGCTGCGAAAGCTGCGCCTTTCCAATCTCTTCCGCAAGGGTTGGCGCTGGCTGCGCGACCGTCGGCGCTACCATGACGGGGGCGAGGCAAAATTCTTCTTTGCCGATCGAACGCCCGCGCTCCATCATCCGGAGTTGGTGCGCGAGGTTCCTCACATCAATCATCCCGAGGTGGTGGAGTTGGCGCGCCAGCTCAAGCCCGATCTCATCTGCGTGTTTGGAACCTCCCTGATTCGCGGCGAACTGCTGAGCGCCGGACGGCTGGGCATGGTGAACCTGCACGGCGGCTTGTCGCCGCAATACCGCGGCGCCGATTGCACCTTCTGGGCGCTATACAACGGGCAGCCGGAACAAGTGGGGTGCACCCTGCACTACATCGACGCGGGCATCGATACCGGGCGCCTGATTGCCCATGTGTGCCCCGAGGTCCGCACGGGGGATGCGGAATTGCCGCTGTTCTGGCGTGCCGTGGCGGATTCTGCGGCCGTGTACGGCGAATTTGTGCGGCGCCTGGCTGCGGGCGAGCGTTTTGGCCAGGCGCAGCCCGGGCGTGGGCGCCTTTATCAGGTGAAACAGCGCGGCCTGCGCCATGAGCGCGAGTTGGCGCGGCGCCTGGCGCAGGGCATGCTCGCCGGAGTGAATCTGCCGCGGCGTGTGAAGTGGTTCCTGGCGCAGTGAGGAGAACGGCATGAGGGATTTATTCGTCACCGGGGTGATTTTCACCTGGCTGATGTTCGTTTTCCGCCGTCCTTACCAGGGGGTTTATCTATTCACCTGGATCAGCCTCATGAACCCCCATCGCCTGTGCTGGGGCTTCGCCTTCAATTTCCCTTTTGCCTTCATCGTCGCCGTGGTGACCATCCTGTCCTATCTCGCCTCGCGCGAGCCCAAGCAGGTGCCCTGGTCACGCGAGATGCGGCTGCTGCTGATATTCAATATCTGGATCGTGGTCTGCACTTATTTCGCCTTTTACCCGCAGCTCGCATGGCCGGCCTGGAACACGATCTGGAAGATACAGTTGTTCGTTTTTCTTACGGCGATGCTCATCAATGACCGCAAGAAACTCGATGGCTATCTTTGGGTGCTGGGGTTGTCGCTCGCGTTCTACGGAGTGAAGGGCGGGATATTTACCATCGTGCACGGCGGGGTGTATCGCGTGCAGGGTCCGGACGGGACGTTCATCGGGGGCAACAACGAGTTGGGGCTGGCGCTGATCCTGACCATTCCCATCCTGCGTTACCTGCAGTTGCAGGCGCGCCAGGCCTGGGTGCGTTACGGGCTGGTTGGGGTCATGATATTGACCGCCATCGCTGTCATCGGCACGCAGTCGCGCGGCGCTTTCCTCGGCGCGGTGGCGATGGCAACCTTTTTCTGGCTCAAGAGCCGCAACAAATTCAGCAGCGCCCTGTACATCATCATCGCGGTGGCGGTCATCGGCTCGATCATGCCGGCGGCCTGGTACGAGCGCATGGAGACGATCAAGCACTACCAAACCGATCAGTCCGCCCAGGGCCGCATCAATGCCTGGTGGACGGCTTACTACGTTGCCAACGCCAACCTCACCGGCGGGGGGCCGGAGATGTTCAAGCCCCCCACCTTCCGCCAGTACGCGCCCGAACCCTATAACGTCCACGCCGCGCACAGCATCTATTTCGAGACACTGGGCGAGACCGGCTATCCTGGGCTCGCCATGTACCTCCTGCTCGGCTTGTTCACCTGGGGCACCTGCAGCCGCATCATCCGTGCCTGCAAGCGCGACCCGGAGCGCAAATGGGCGGCGGATCTGGCCGGCATGGTGCAGGTTTCCTATGTGGGTTTCGCCACGGGCGGAGCCTTCCTGAGCCTGGCTTTCTACGATTACCCCTATGACCTCCTGGTCGTCGCGGTCGTCACTGCAAGTCTGGCCGGGGTGATCAAGCCCTATGCCAGGGTAGGCGCGCAGCCGGCCGTCGGTTCGGCGCCATCGCCGGCTGGCCCCGCGGGGCAGTGGCACCGCCCTGCCGGGCGTACCAAGGACGCGGGCCGGGCATAGCGCCTTTTGCCGGTTTTAGGCAAACCGGCAAAAGGTATATAATCGCCGGCTGCCGAATTTCGGCTTCCTTGCCCCACTGCCTGTCGGGGGGCTTACATCCACAAGGAGCTTACATGCGTCATTACGAAATCGTGCTTATCGTGCACCCGGACCAGAGCGAACAGGTGCCGGCCATGGTTGAGCGCTACCGCAATACCGTCACCAGCCGTGGTGGCCAGGTGCATCGCCTGGAGGACTGGGGACGGCGCCAGCTGGCCTACCCGATCCAGAAGCTGCACAAGGCCCATTACGCGCTCATGAACATCGAATGCGACCAGGAAACCCTCAACGACCTCGAGCATGGTTTCCGCTTCAATGATGCCGTGTTGCGGCATCTCATCATGCAGAAGCAGGAGGCAGAAATTGCGCCTTCCCTGATGATGAAGGAAGAGAAGGCGCGCTCCCTGATGGAAGGGGCGAAGACCGAAGCGGCGGCCGAAGAGCCCGCCGCCTGATTGAAGGACAACCGGGTCGAGCTGGCGGGCGTGCTGGCGGAGGTGGAACCTCTGCGGGCGAGTCCGGCAGGCGTGGCGATCGCCCAGGCGATTCTGCGTCACGAATCCTGGCAAGTGCCGGGTGGACGGCGGCAGAAGGCCGACGCCGAAGTGGTGCTGAAGGCCAGCCATGACATGGCGCCGCGCCTCGCGGCTTGCCAGGCCGGGCAGGCCGTGCAGGTGGCAGGCTTTCTTGCCCGCGCCGGTGTCAGGAGCCGTCAGCTCGTCCTTTGGATCACTGAATTGGAAAAGGAGTAAATCATGCCCCGTCCCATGACCAAGCGTCGTGACAACAAGAATCCGAACAGCAACCGCGGCCTGTTCAAGCGCCGCAAATTCTGCCGTTTCACCGCGGAAAAGGTGAAGGAAATCGACTACAAGGATGTCGAGGTTCTGAAGGAATACATTTCCGAGAACGGCCGCATCATTCCCGCCCGCATCACCGGCACCAAGTCGCATTACCAGCGCCAATTGTCAGTGGCCATCAAGCGCGCCCGCTTTCTGGCGCTGCTTCCGTACACCGATCTGCACTGAGGAGATCGCCATGCAAGTGATCCTGATGGAAAAAGTAACCAACCTGGGAAATCTGGGCGACGTGGTCAAGGTGAAGGACGGCTACGCGCGCAATTACCTCATTCCGAGCGGGCGCGCCCAGCGCGCCACGCAAAACAACGTGCAGGCTTTTGAGACACGCCGTGCGGAACTGGAGAAGCAGCAGGCCGAGAAGCTTGCCGAGGCCCAGGCGCGCGCCGAAAAGCTCGAGGGCTATACGGTACAGGTCACCCAGAAGGCTGGTGTGGACGGTCGCCTGTTCGGTTCCGTCACCACGTCGGACATCGCCGAGGCTCTCTCGGCACAGGGATTCGCGGTGAGCAAGGCGGAGATCCGCCTGCCCCAGGGCCCGTTCAAGATGGTGGGGGACTACCCGGTCACCCTCGTCCTGCACACTGACGTTACCGCTGCGGTCACCGTGTCGGTGCTGGGCGAACACCAGTAGCCGGCGTCGCTGTCTCGATTGCGCAAGGGGCTCCGCGGAGTCCCTTTTTCTTTCCCGTGCGCAAGACAATTTCGCTGCCTTGGTTGACGGAATCCGGAGCCGAACACGCCTGCCCATTCTGAGTCCTGGCGCGATGGGAGCCGCCCTGACCACCTCTCCCATATTCTCGCCAGGCGGCAGACGAGCGTGGCGCGCTGTTCGAGGAACTGGCCCCGGGCGGCGGACAGCCGGATTCGCCACTGGGGAAACTCGCTGCGCCGGGAGAGTGACGGCGAGCCGCCGCTTATGCCAACGGCTATCTGCCGGGAGCGCGTCTGGGCTGATTGCCCGCTCAGTTGCCTGACTGCTGGTCGATTTGCCGACGTTCCCGCTCGGCACCCTGCTGGATCTCCTGATTGACCTGCTGCGCCTTTTTGTAGGCATCGACGTCTCCCTGGAAGGCGCCGCCGGCGTTTTTTCCTTGCTCGTGCTGCTGTCCGCAGGCGCCGAGCAGTAGCAGGCCCAGCCAGATAATTTTTCGCATCTCAGTCCTCCAGCAGGCCAGTGGGCAGGCCATCGATGCTGACGCGGTTTTTCTCGCGCCAGTATGCAAGCAGGCCCGCGGGGCCCTTCTTCTCCGCCCAGCGCGCCAGCGTTTCGCGTTCGCGGCGGTAGTCGTAGAGGGGTACGGCATAGCCGCAGGAGGTCTGCACTGCATCGATGTCCAGCGTGATGATCTGCCGCTCGCCCGGCAGGGAGGCGAACTGTCTGCGCAGGGATGCCCATTCCGCATCGCGCCGGTGCAGCGTGCGGCCGCGCCCGTACAGGCGCAGAATGAGGGGGTCGCCGGCGAAGCTGCAGAACATGAGCGTGAGGCGTCCGTCGTGGCGCAAATGGGCGGCGGTTTCGTTGCCGCTCCCGGTGAGGTCGAGGTAGGCGACGCGCCGAGTGTCCAGGATGCGCAGGCTGTCCATGCCCTTGGGAGAAAGGTTGATGCGCCCATCAGCAGTGCCGCTGGCGGTAAAGAAGACATGCTGGGCGCGGATGAATTCCGCATGCTTGTGCTCCAGCGCTGGGTAGAATTTGGCCATATGGAAAGCGGTTACAAACGCAAGATCAGGGTGCTGTTCGTCGCCTCGGGCAGTGCCCGGCGCGCGCAGGCGGCTGCCGAGGTCGCCACGGCGAGCGGCTGGATGGAAGCGCGCGCCAGCTGCGTGCCCCCTATGATGGCGGCAGACGGCCCGGCCTTGCAAGAACCGGCATGGGATTGGCCGGATGTGGTGGTGGCGCTGGATGAGCCTGCGCGCCGCCAGGTGCCGCAACTGCAGCCATCCACGCGGGTCAAGTGCTATGAATTCCCCGAGCCGGAAGATGCAGCGGCTTGGCCGGCGACCCTGGCCGCGCTCCGCAGCAGGGTTCTGGGCATGGCGGCGGGGCTGGCGATGATGCAGCGCGCGGCGCAGGAATAGGCGCCGTGCCGACGTCGGCACTCAAGGCTGGAAGGGGCGGGCGGCCGCACCTTCAAACAGGCGCGGGAACTTGGGATCTATGGTCAGGTCTGGCTGCGCAGAAATTGTTGCAGCAACTGGAGCCGCGCCACGCTGTCGTTCATCTCTAGCAGGTTCTGCTTGGTGGCCAGTTTTAGCGGCAGGGCCTCTGCGAGCCGGTAGCCGACCCATGCGGCGTCGTCGAAGTGGCGCTCCGGTCCCCAATAGGCGCCATCCAGTTCTTCCATGATGCGGCGGATGACTTCCGCCGTCAGACGCAATTCCTCTGGAACCGCTTGCGGGCGTTCGTTGCTGATTTCCTCGACTTCAGCCACCAGCAGGCGGTTCTTTTCCTCCTGCAGGCGGCGTATGACGAAGCGCGTTCCGCCTTCAACCCGTAGCTGGAAGATGCCGGTTTCCGGCATGTCCCACTCGGCGATGCGGGCCAGCGTGCCGACGCTGTAGGGTACGGCGGTTTCTCCGACTTCGCGCCCCTCCTTGATGGCGCAGATGCCGAAGGGCTGGTTGTGCGCCAGGCAGGCCTTCGTGAGGTCGATGTAGCGTTGTTCGAACACCTTGAGCGCCAGCCGGCCGCCCGGAAACAGGATGCTTTGCAGTGGAAAGAGGGGCAGGTGCATCAGGGTTCTCCGTCACCCCAGCGGGCGGTGAGTCGGTGGGGCACGCCGAACTGGTCCAGAATGCGTGCGACGATGAAGTCCACCAGGTCGGCGACACTGGCAGGCTGATGATAGAAACCCGGGTTGGCGGGAAGGATGACCGCGCCTATGCGCGCAAGGCGCAGCATGTTCTCCAGATGCAGGGCCGAAAAGGGGGTTTCGCGTGGTACCAGGACCAGTTTGCGCCCCTCCTTCAGACATACGTCGGCAGCGCGTTCGATGAGGTTGCCGGCAAGCCCCTGGGCGATGGCGGCGAGGCTGCCCATGGAGCAGGGGCAGATTGCCATGCCGGCGGGAGGGTTGGAACCGGACGCCAGCGGGGCCAGCCAGTCCTCGCGTCCGAACACGCGCAGGCGGCCTGCCGAGGCCGGATAACGTGCATGGAAGAATTTTTCCAGTTCCCCGGCGCGCGGCGGCAGCGTCAATCCCAGCTCCTGCTTGGCGACCAGATGGGCGGTCTGCGATACCAGCACCGTAACGTTTTTGCCGGCGTCCACCAAACAGTCGATGAGGCGCAGGCCGTAGGCAAGGCCGGAAGCGCCGGTGAGGGCGACGGCATAGGGGGATCCGGACGGGCTCATGGACCGATTGTGCCTTCGCGGCGGGGCGCGCCACAAGCAAGGCGGGCGACGATGAGGCCATTCACGGTGCCGGCGGCGAGTGCGGACAGTGCGAAGATCGGCGCCAGGCTTAACACTCCGGCGCTGGGAAGCAGCCATATGCCAGCGAGGGCGAGTTGCCCCGCGATATGGGCGAGCGCGGCCGGCACCGACAGGCTGACCGGCCCAAACCAGCGCTGCGGCAGCTTGCGTGCCGCAGCAAGGGCGGCAAGGCTTGCCAGAGCCCCGCTCAGGGCGAGCCAGAAACCGGGGGCGAGAAAAGTGCCCAGCAGCAGGCTGCCGGCCAGCACACGCACCACCGATACCCAGGCGGCCACGCGCCAGCCATAGCGCAGCAGCGCGAGGAGCACGACGATGTTGGCGAAGCCGGGCTTGACGCCCGGCAGAGGAGTGGGAATGGCGGCGTCCAGTAGCGTGAGGCCGAGGGCGAGGAGCACCAGACGGGCGACGCGACGGTCCTCCATGGTCACCTGGAGGACGAGGGGCTCAGTAGTTGAGCGAGTCATAGCCCTTGCCATGGGTTCCCTGCACCTCGATGCTGACCTGATTCGGCAGGCAGAGGGCGGCCTGGCCGGCGCGTGACAGCCAGCCCTGGTGGACGCAGATCTGCAGCGGGCCTGGATCCTGAGCGACGCGGGCGCGGCCGGCACGGATTTCGACCAGGCTGACCCCCAGTGGGCCGGGCACACGGATAATCTGGTCGGCGCTCAGTGGGGTCTGCAAAAACACCCGTCCGCCGGCGCGTATCAGCAGCGTGGCGCCTTTTCCGCCAGTCAGCACGTGGGCAAAAAGCAGCGCCGTGAGCAGGGCGCCGAGCATCAATACCGCGTAGTCGCCAGGCTTGAGGAATTTCATTCCCCTGCCAGTTCGCGGTGGCGTACGAGTACCTGCTCGCGCGCGCGAAAGGCGCTGGCGAGATGTTCGACGAAATACACCGAACGATGCTGGCCTCCCGTGCAGCCGATGGCCACGGTGAGATAGGCGCGGTGGTCGCGAATGAAGCAGGGCAGCCAGTTTTCCACGAAGCCGCGTATTTCGGCCAGCATGGCCATGGCGTCGGGGCTGGCCTCGATGTATTCCCTGACCGGGCGGTCCCGTCCGGTCAGCGGGCGTAGCTCGGGCACGTAATGCGGATTGGGCAGGCAGCGCACGTCGAATACCAGATCGGCATCCAGGGGAATGCCGTGCTTGAAACCGAAGGATTCGAACAACAGGGTGATGCGCGCGCGATCCTTGAGCACCAGTTCCTTGATCCATAGACGCAGGGCGTTGGCGGAAAGATCGCTGGTGTCGATGCGGTGGGCGAGCGGAGCGATGTGGGCAAGCAGTTCACGTTCGGTTTCGATGGCCTCCGCCAGCGACACGCTTTCGCCGGAAAGCGGGTGGCGGCGGCGGGTCTCGGAGAAGCGCTTCACCAGGGTGAGGTTTTTCGCTTCGAGAAAGATCACGCGCACGTCGAAGTTGCGCGCGCGCAGGTCCTCCAGCGCCTCGGGAAACAGGTCCATGTCGCTGCCGCTGCGGGCGTCAACGGCGATGGCGATCCGCTCCATGCCCTGCTCGGCGAGATGGTCCACGACCGGCACCAGGAGACTGAGGGGGAGGTTGTCGATGCAGTAGTAGCCGGCGTCTTCCAGCACGGCGATGGCGATGCTTTTGCCGGAGCCGGACAGGCCCGAGACGAGGACCAGACGCATCAGCTCCCCCCGCGCATGGCAATTTCCTGGCGGTGGGCGAACTGCGCCACCGGGTCGATGCCGCGGCTTTTCAGGATGCTGTTGCGCACCGCTACTTCGACCAGCACGGCAAGGTTGCGGCCTGCCGCCACCGGTATGCGCACCAGCGGGACATGGACGCCGAGTAGCGTCTTGTGGGAGGCCTCCATGTGCAGACGGCTCATGGGATCATCTGATTCGCTGGGGCGCACGAGTTCAACGATGAGCCTGAGGTTTTTCTTCAGCTTGACGGCCGTTTCGCCAAACAAATAGCGGATGTTGAGGATGCCCAGGCCGCGCACTTCGAGAAAATCCTGCAGGAGGGCGGGGCAGGTTGCCTCCAGGGTTTCCGGTGCCACCCGGCGCAGGTCGACGATGTCATCGGCGACCAGGCGGTGCCCGCGCGTGATGAGTTCAAGCGCGAGTTCGCTTTTTCCCACCGCCGCATCTCCTTGCAGCATCACCCCCAGGCCGATGACTTCCAACATCACGCCGTGCTCGCTGGTGGTGATCGCCAGGGCCTGCGTGAGATAGTGGGAGAGGTAGGCCATGAGCTCTGGGCTCTGCATGGGCGAGGCGAACAGTGGCGTCTGCGTCCGGTTCGCGGCCTGCAGCAGGACATCCGGAATCGGTTCGTCGTTGGCGACGATGACTGCCGCCAGTTCGGTGGAATAGAGATGGTCGACGGCATCGCCGAGCGCCCCGGGCGCAAGCTTGCGCAGGTAATCCATTTCCGCGCAGCCGAGCACCTGGACGCGGTTGGGGTGCACAAAATTGAGGTGGCCGATGAGGGCGAGCGTGGGCTTCTGGATGGTTTCCGAGGTGAGCTGGCGCGCG
>JAJXXS010000243.1 GCA_021780975.1 Pseudomonadota bacterium | reverse complement strand
CCGAGTAGACATGCACCACCAGACTGATGCCTGCCACCATCAACGCCATGATGTGGGAAAGCGGGTCGAGATACAGACTGCCCCAACCCCAGCCGAACGCCAGCCATTGCGGCCGGGGCTCGCCCAGGTACAGCAGCAACAGCACGATGGCCAGAATAAGGGTCATCGCGCTCAGGCCGACGCTCAGGCGCGCGACCATGCGGCGCGGACGCTCCGCCAGCAACGTGATCAACACGGCCGACAGCAGCGGCACGGCTGGAATCAGGGCGCTCAGCTTGTCCATCGTGTCAGCTTTCCTCGGTCTAACATTCCCATTGCACGCGTCTCCAGCGCCGCCGTGCTGAAACGGGTACCCAGCCCGGCAGGGCGGAAATATTCCTGGTGAATGCTAAAGAGGGTCATCCATAAACAACAGTCTTAATTTTTTATGGCAACGATAAGCTTTGATGAATGATAGGCAAGCAGAGCGCGGCCAGTCTGAACGAGTCTCCGGGAGCTTCGCCCAGGGCCAGACCGCCATCCCTGCTTGGTTTTCGGAACGCGGCAGCCATGGACCCATCAAGCCGCTAGCGGGGCGCCAGCGAGAAAACCATAATTGTTTTATGGTATCTACACGAAAAACTTCGCTGATAACCTATACACGAGCTTTGGCCGCACGTGGCGCGCGGGCACGTCCAGCAAACCCATCACAAGCTGGCGCGGAAACCGACGCCAGCGCGATGAAGGCGAGACTGCCCACCGGGCGCACCAAAAGAAAAGGGCGGCCTGCTAAGGCCGCCCTGTTGAGGCTGAAACCCGCTTGCGCTCAGTTGACCTTGGGGGTCAGCTCGCCCTTGGCGTAACGCGTGGTCATGCCTTCCAGGGAGATCACCTTGATCTTGGACGCGTTGCCGGCAGTGCCGAAGGCGGTGTAGCGCGCCTTGCAGATGTCCTTCATGGCCTTCGTGGAGGCGATGAGGAATTTGCGCGGGTCGAATTCCTTCTTGTTCTCGGCGAGAAACTTGCGCGTCGCGCCGGTGGACGCCATGCGCAGGTCGGTGTCGATGTTGACCTTGCGCACGCCGTGCTTGATGCCCTCGACGATCTCCTCGACCGGCACGCCGTAGGTCTCGCCCATGTCGCCGCCGTATTCGTTGATGATCTTGAGCCATTCCTGCGGCACCGAGGAGGATCCGTGCATCACCAGATGGGTGTTGGGAATGCGCGCGTGGATTTCCTTGATGCGGCCGATGGCGAGGATGTCGCCTGTGGGCGGACGCGTGAACTTGTAGGCGCCGTGGCTGGTGCCGATGGCGATCGCCAGGGCGTCGACGCCGGTCTTCTTGACGAAATCGGCGGCTTCTTCGGGGTCGGTCAGCAGCTGGCTGTGGTCGAGCTTGCCCTCCGCTCCGATGCCGTCTTCCTCACCGGCGGTGCCGGTCTCCAGCGAGCCCAGGCAGCCCAGTTCGCCTTCCACGGAAACGCCGCAAGCATGCGCCATTTCGACCGTGCGACGGGTGACGTCGACGTTGTACTCATAGGACGACGGGGTCTTGCCGTCTTCCTTCAGCGAACCATCCATCATCACCGAGGAGAAACCCAGCTGGATGGAGCGCTGGCACACCGCGGGGGAAGTGCCGTGGTCCTGGTGCATGCACACCGGGATGTGCGGGAATTCCTCGATCGCCGCCAGGATCAGGTGGCGCAGGAAGGGGGCGCCAGCGTACTTGCGGGCGCCGGCGGAGGCCTGCACGATCACCGGCGAATCGGTTTCGTCGGCGGCTTCCATGATGGCGCGCATCTGTTCGAGGTTGTTGACGTTGAAAGCCGGCACGCCGTAACCGTGTTCGGCGGCATGGTCCAGCAGTTGACGCAGGGAAATGAGTGCCATGTTGCGATATCTCCTGTTTATGAAACTTGCGATTCAGCTTTTGTGCCCGGCACCCACCCGCACGATCTTGAGGGTGTTGGTGCCGCCGGATTTGCCGATGGGCTCGCCGATGGTGAGGATGATGAGGTCGCCCTCGCGCACCGCACCGCGGCGGCGCAACTCCTCCTCGGCCTCCATGAGCAAATCCTCACGGTCCTTGGTGGCGGTCTTGAAATTGACCGGATAGACGCCCCGGTAAAGAGTGACTTTTCTACGGGTTTCCACCTCGGGTGTCAAGGCGTAGATCGGCACGCCGGGGTGCATGCGCGACATCCACAGGCAGGTGTTGCCGGACTGGGTGAGCGCGGCGATGGCCTTGATGTTGAGGTGGACCGAAGTGTAGGCGGCGGACATGGCGATGGCCTCGTCCACGCGCAGGAAGCTGTGGCTGAGGCGGTCGCTGCCAAAATCTGGCTCCGCCTCCTTTTCCGCTTCCATGCAGACCCGGTCCATGGCGGCGACGGCTTCCACCGGATAGGCGCCGGCGGCCGTTTCCGCGGACAACATGACCGCGTCGGTGCCATCCAGCACGGCGTTGGCGACGTCGGACACTTCCGCCCGGGTCGGGATGGGGCTGGCGATCATCGACTCCATCATCTGGGTGGCGGTAATCACCAGCTTGTTGCGCTCGCGCGCCATGCGGATCATCTTCTTCTGCAGGGCCGGGACGGCGGCATCGCCGACTTCCACGCCCAGGTCGCCGCGCGCCACCATGATGGCATCGGACGCTTCCAGGATGTCTTCCAGGTCGGTCACCGCCTCGGCGCGCTCCACCTTGGCGACGATCAGCCCCCTGCCGCCGGCGGCACGCAACAGTTCCCGAGCCTGCTGCAGGTCGGCGCCGCTGCGCGGGAAGGACACCGCCAGGTAGTCGGCCTTGAGGGCCGCGGCGGTCTTGATGTCCTCGATGTCCTTGGCGGTCAGGGCCGCGGCAGACAAGCCGCCACCCTTGCGGTTGATGCCCTTGTTGTTGGAAAGAACCCCGCCCTGCACGACCTTGCAGTGCACCGCCTCGCCCTTGACTTCCTCCACCCACAATTCGATGCGGCCGTCGTCCAGCAGCAAGGTGGCGCCGCGCGCCACGTCGCGCGGCAGTTCCTTGTAATCGAGCCCGACGCGTTCCTGGTCGCCCATTTTGCACTCGGCATCCAGAATGAAGCTGTCGCCGGGCTTGAGGCTGATCTTGTCGCTCTTGAATTTGCCGATGCGGATCTTGGGACCCTGCAGATCCACCAGCACGCCGACCGCGCGCCCGCGCGCGCGGGCCAGGGAGCGCACCAGTTCCGCCCGCTCGATGTGCTCCTCGGGCTTGCCGTGCGAGAAATTCAGCCGCGCCACATCAAGGCCGGCCTCCATCATCTTGTCGAGCACCTTGGGGTCGGACGACGCCGGACCCAGCGTTGCGACGATCTTGGTTTTGCGAATCATGGGCGTTGCGCGTTCGGAAACCGGGTTGCAGGAACAGCAAAGGCGGAGGATACCGCATCCGGGCGGGCCGGGAAAAAAGGCCTGCGCGCCAGCGCAGGCCGCCGTGCCACCCCTGGCAGCCCGGGCTTACTTCGCGCGCTCCTCCAGGATCGCCACGGCCGGCAAGGTCTTGCCTTCCAGGTATTCCAGGAATGCGCCGCCGGCGGTGGAGATATAGGACACCTTGTCGTAGATGTCGTACTTCTGGATCGCCGCGATGGTGTCGCCGCCACCGGCCAGGGTGAAGGCCTTGGTTTCGGCGATGGCCATGGCGATCTTCTTGGTGCCTGCGCCGAACTGGTCGAACTCGAACACGCCCACCGGACCGTTCCACACCACGGTGCCGGCCTTCATGATGATGTCGGCAAGCTCCTGCGCGCTCTTGGGGCCGATGTCGAAGATCATGTCGTCATCGCTCACGTCGCCCG
>JAJXXS010000236.1 GCA_021780975.1 Pseudomonadota bacterium | reverse complement strand
GCGGCGATCTTGTCTCCCAGGTCAACAGCAATCCGCGCGCCTGGCGCATACTCCACGGCATCCAGGAGCTGGCCCGCGACATGGAGGTGCTCACCATCGCCGAGGGCGTGGAAGACCGGGCGACGGCGGACACCTTGCGCACGATTGGCATCGATTGGGTGCAGGGTTATCTCTATGGGCACCCCCGCCTGCCCGAGCCTGCCATCATCCCGGCCGCTTGAGCTACGGGCGCAGCGTTTTTTGCGCCGCCCGCTGCGACGCAGGCGACGAGGGCGCTCGCCCAGCGAGTCAGACGGATGGGATGGAAGACGCCCTGGCATCAGGGCTTGACATGATGTCTAGGACTGCTGGGCGTCGTCCGCGGCGGTGACGGGGCGGCCATCTCTCACCGGGATGCGTGCTCCAGGTGGGTGGTCCATGCGCACGACGCCTTGCCGGCCGTTCAGCAGATAGGTCACGTTGTATCCCACTGTGCGGCTATGGGCGCGATATAGCGTACGGCAACGGGTTTCCAGGGCGGTGCGGCGATCGGACTGCGGCAGATTTTTTTGCACCTGATTGCCGGCGTATCCTCCTGCGGCGGCCCCGGCCACGGTGGCCAGGGTCTTGCCGCTGCCATCGCCCAGCTGGTGGCCCAGCACGCCGCCCAGCACGGCACCAACCGCAGTACCGGCCAGGCGCTCGGGGTCGCGCACCGGCGCTTGGCGGCTGGCGGCGACGGTGCGGCAGACCTGCTGCGGCACGCGCACCGTCTCCAGGGCGGGATGCACCGCCAGCACCTGGGCGTACACGGGTGCGGGGTGCATGACCTTGTAGCCGGCCACGCCGGCTGCGGCGGTGACGGCGACAGCGCCGGCGGCAAAGCCCGTGATGAGGGATTTGTTCATGGCGATTCTCCGTTTTTGACTGTGCAGGGCCGGTAGGGCCGGCACGGCACAAAGCTTAGCCCGGATCGCCGCGTCGGTCGGGTGGCTTACGGAAATGTAAGTTGCGTGTGAGGAGCGCCGTCAGTCCAGCCCCAGCGTGCTCCAGATCTGGTCCACGCGCGCCCTGACCGCGGCGCTCATGGCGATGGGCCGTCCCCACTCGCGCTGGGTTTCGCCCGGCCATTTGTGGGTGGCGTCGATGCCCATCTTGCTGCCCAGTCCGGAAACGGGGCTGGCGAAATCGAGGTAGTCGATGGGCGTGTTGTCCACCAGCAGCGTGTCGCGCGCAGGGTCCACGCGCGTGGTGAGCGCCCAGATGACGTCCTTCCAGTCGCGCACGTTGACGTCCTCGTCGGTGACCAGAACGAACTTGGTGTACATGAACTGGCGCAGAAAGCTCCACACGCCGAACATCACGCGCTTGGCGTGGCCGGGATACTGCTTCTTCATGGACACCACCGCCATGCGGTAGCTGCAGCCCTCGGGCGGCAGGTAGAAATCGGTGATTTCGGGGAACTGCTTCTGCAGCAGCGGCACGAACACCTCGTTCAGCGCCACGCCCAGCACGGCCGGCTCGTCCGGCGGCTTGCCGGTGTAGGTGCTGTGGTAGATGGGGTCGCGCCGCAGGGTGATGCGCTCCACGGTGAACACCGGGAAGCGGTCGACTTCGTTGTAGTAGCCGGTATGGTCGCCGAAGGGCCCTTCCGGCGCCATGTCGCCGGCGTGGATGACGCCTTCCAGGACGATCTCGCTGGAAGCGGGCACCTGCAGGTCGCTGCCCAGGCATTTGACCACCTCGGTCTTGGCGCCGCGCAGCAGCCCGGCGAACTGGTATTCGGAAAGCGAGTCCGGCACGGGCGTGACGGCGCCGAGGATGGTCGCCGGGTCGGCGCCCAGGGCCACGGCAACGGGGAAGGGCTGGCCGGGATGCTGCTGCTGGAATTCGCGGAAGTCGAGGGCGCCGCCGCGGTGGGCCAGCCAGCGCATGATGACACGGTTGCGGCCGATGACCTGCTGGCGATAGATGCCCAGGTTCTGGCGCGCCTTGTGCGGCCCGCGCGTCACCACCAGACCCCAGGTGATGAGGGGCCCCGCGTCCTCCGGCCAGCAGGTCTGGATGGGCAGGCGCGCGAGATCGACGTCACTGCCTTCCCATACGGTTTCCTGGCAGGGGGCCGAGCGCACTTCCTTGGGCGCCATGTTGAGCACCTGTTTGAGCACCGGCCACTTCTCCCAGGCGTCCTTCAGCCCTTTGGGCGGCTCGGGCTCCTTGAGATAGGCCAGCAGCTTGCCGATTTCGCGCAGGCGCGCCGGGTCTTCCTCGCCCATGCCCAGGGCCACGCGCCGCACCGTGCCGAAAAGGTTGGCCAGCACGGGAATGGCATGGCCCTTGGGATTTTCGAACAACAGCGCCGGGCCGCCGGCACGCAGCACGCGGTCGGCGATCTCGGTCATTTCCAGCTTGGGGTCGACCGCGGCGCGGATGCGCTTGAGTTCTCCCATCCTTTCCAGTTGCGCGATGAAGTCGCGCAGGTCGCGGTATTTCATGCGCGGATTTTCTTGATGAGTGCCGTCGTCGAGGTGGCGAACTGGAAAGGGATGGAATGCACGCTGCCGCCCCAGCCCTGGACTTCGGCGGCCCCGACGATGGCGGCAGCAGGCCAGTCGCCGCCTTTCGCCAGGACGTCCGGATGCAGGGAGAGGATGAGGCTGAGCGGCGTGTCCTCATCGAACCAGGTCACCAGCGACACCGATTCCAGGGCGGCCAGCAGGGCCATGCGATCCTGCAGGGAGTTCACGGGGCGGTCATCGCCCTTGCCCTGGCGCTTCACGGAGGCATCGGAGTTCACCCCCACCACGAGGCTGCCGCCAAGCGCACGGGCCTGCGCCAGGTAGGTGGCGTGGCCGCGATGGAGAATGTCGAAACAGCCGTTGGTGAATACCAGGGGACGTAGCAGGCGTGCCGCGCGTGTCGCCAGATCCGCTGGCGCGCAAAGCTTGGCGTCGAAGTCGGGGAGCGGGTAGCGCAAGATACAGGCTGGCTGCTGGTGGTCGCCGAGGCTCAGCGCGGCAGAATTTCGGCGCCGCCGGGCAGCTCGCTATTGATCCGTATATTCAAAGGCGGGCACCACCTTCGCCACTCCGCTGGTGGTGGCGGCCACGTCGATGGCCGATTGCCCTTCCTGGTGGCTCACCAGGCCCATGAGATAGACCACGTTGCTCTGGGTGACCACTTTCACATGATCGAAGTTCACGTCGCGGGTGTTGACGAGGCGGGTCTTCACCGCTGCCGTGATGGCGGCGTCGTTGGCTTCCGAAGCGAGGGACTGCTTGCCGGCCACCTGCAGCTCATTGAAGATCTGGCGCACCTCGGACATGCGCGCGATGTCGGTTTGCACCTGCTGTTTGATGGCGTCGCTGGGTACCTGGCCGGTCAGCAGTACCCAGCCGTTGAAGCTGGTCACGCTGACGTTCATGCCCGCCTGCGGGAAGTCCTGGCTGATTCGGCGCGCCGCCTTGAGTTCCACTTCCTGGTCGTTGATGTAGGTGCCCAGGGTACGCTTGTCATTGGCCACCATGGCGCCGCCCGCGGCTCCGCCCACCACCACGGCGGCACAGCCTTGCAGCCCGGGTCCAAGCAGAAGCAGCAGTGCAAGGCTCAAAAGAGATTTCTTCATTCAGTCCACTCCTAGCAAAAGGTTGTCGATGCCGTCGCACAGGCAGTGTATGGCGAGCAGATGCACTTCCTGGATGCGCGCGGTGTTGTCCGCCGGCACGCAGATGAGAATGTCGTCTTCCCCCATTTGTTCCGCGAGACGGCCGCCGTCGCGCCCGGTCAGGGCGATGGTGCGCATGCGGCGCTCGTGGGCGGCGTCCACCGCGCGCAGCACGGACT
>JAJXXS010000173.1 GCA_021780975.1 Pseudomonadota bacterium | reverse complement strand
GCTCAGATATTTGGAGAGGGGGACAAGGCGCACTCCCATATCCTCGACGCTTTCGAGCAGCAGCACCCGATCTATCTTGTCGAGGCGGAAAACGATTCCCACATGGCTCCACGGGGACTTGGTAAAACTCTGGATGGCATTGGAAATCAGGTAGTCGCCAGAGGCAAAGAAGAGATCGCCGGAACGCAGCCTGTTTCGCAACTCCGCGTAGGGCACTACCGCCAGCGCCCTGATCTGCCTGGCCTCCATGTGTGCGCCCATGCTCCACCTCCATGAAATGATAGAAGCGTGGCCTGCGCCGGCTTCGACCATGCTGGCGGCTTGCCATCCTCCCCGGGTATCCGTGCAAGATACGGCTACCTTGACTATGCTGAACAAAGTTAAACCCTGTTTGCATCATAGGTCACCGGCGGCAGCTTGAATGCAACTCACGCCGTTCCGGGGGTAGGAAGGGCAGGACGGCCCGCCCGATCGAAACAGTTTGCGCTGCCTGTGCGTGGCTGATGCCGCTGCATGCTGCCTTTATGCGGGCGCACCGGGATGCCGGATGGCTGCGACGTGATTCCCAAGCTTGCCGGGGTCTGCCCCCTCCGGGAAGCCTTTATTTCATGGGGCAACCTAAGGAGAGAACCATGCAAACAGTTCAGGCCCTGAGCACCACTTCCGCCAGCCGCAAGCCTACCCGCGACGATCTGAGGATGGAACTGGAAAATCTGCTCACCTTCTTCTCGTCTGACGATCAGCGCGACCCCGTCGAGCAGGCGCGCGTCATGCTATGGCTGGGCAAGCGCAGCATCGTCCTCGGCGGGCGCCGCACGCTGCCGCCTGACGTGTCCGACCTTGCCGCCGCGCTGGAGGCCCTGCTTTCGCTCGACAACAGTCTCAATTCCGCCCAGGCCATCCGTCTGGAGCGCATGGTGGGGCGTGTTTGGGGGCAGGGTCGCGATAATCGCATCCTGGAGGCGGGTATCTTCGCAGGCGATTCCGGATTCCGCCGCTGAGCGGGAATTCGCAAGCCCCCCCGTGCTAAAGCAATAGATTCGGCCGGCAGCCAAGCCATTGGCGTCTTGCCCCATCCTGTGCCCCGGCAGGGCGCGGATGGGGTGCTGCAGGCCTGCGTTGCGGTGCCACGTAACACAGCCCGAAAAGCACTACGCGAAAAAGGGATAGTACGGAAGTTCAAGCCCGATCAGCGGACCCCGATGCGCAGCGGGGCGATGTTAAAATAGCCGCACCCCATGGCGTTTCCAGGCGGAGTTGGTCGACTCTACATGCGCATCCTTCTTTCCAACGACGACGGCTACTTCGCCCCCGGGCTGGCGGCGCTGGCCGAAGCCCTGCGGCCGCTGGCTGAAGTCACGGTGGTGGCGCCCGAGCGGGATCGCAGCGGCGCCTCCAATTCGCTCACCCTGGATCGTCCCCTCTTGCTGCGGCAGGCATCCAGCGGTTTCTTTTACGTCAACGGCACGCCTACTGACTGCGTTCACTTGGCTGTCACCGGCATGTTGGATTATCTTCCGGACATGGTCATTTCCGGAGTAAACCAAGGCGCCAACATGGGGGACGACACCATCTACTCCGGCACGGTTGCCGCCGCCACCGAAGGATTTCTACTGGGCATTCCCTCACTGGCCATCTCTCTGGCGGATTTTCGCGCCGCCAATTATGAAACCGCCGCGCGCGTGACCGCAGAACTGGTGCAGCGTTTCCAGGACGGTGGCTTCGCCGAATCCGTGCTACTCAATGTCAATGTGCCAGACCGCCCTTACGAGGCCCTGCAGGGCTACGAAGTCACCCGTCTGGGCAAGCGCCATAACGCGGAGTCCGTGGTGAAGAGCGTCAATCCTCGGGGGCAGACGGTTTATTGGGTGGGGGCGGCCGGCCCTGCCCAGGATGCCGGCGCGGGCACTGATTTCCACGCCGTGGCGAATGGCCGTGTATCCATCACTCCGCTGCAGATCGACCTTACCCGCTACAACCAGATCGAGGGCGTCCGCGCATGGTTGACGTGAATGCCCGCGCCGGCATCGGCATGACTTCGGCGCGCACGCGCAGCCGCATGATCGAGCGGCTGCGCGAACAGGGGATCAAGGACGCCATGGTGCTTGCGGCCATGGCCACCGTACCGCGCCATCTGTTCGTGGATGAGGCTCTGGCGAGCCGTGCCTATGAGGATACCGCGCTGCCGATAGGTTTCGGGCAGACCATATCCAGCCCCTATACGGTGGCGCGCATGACCGAACTGGCTCGTTCCGGACGCGAGCTTGGCCGCGTACTGGAAGTCGGGGCCGGGTGTGGCTACCAGGCTGCGGTGTTGGCCCAGGTGGCGCATGAAGTCATAACCCTGGAGCGGGTTGCCGCCATTGTCGGACGCACCCGCCAGCGTTTGCGCGAGCTGCGGGTGGCCCGCGTCAAACTCAAACATGGAGACGGGTTTACCGCTGCCGTCGACCTTGGCCCCTATGATGCCATCGTCGTCAGCGCCGCTTTCGCCGAGGTTCCGGAAATCCTCAAGGGCCAGCTGGCGGAAGGTGGGCGCCTGGTAATGCCTCTCGGTGAGGGGGACATCCAGTCCCTATGCGTGGTGGAAAAGCAGGGTGGAGTGTACCGCCAGGAAAAATTTGAGGCAGCACGTTTTGTTCCTTTGTTGCCGGGGGTGGCATGAGATATTGGTGGTTGCTTGTTTTGTCCCTCTTTGCGCTGGCGGGCTGCAGCACCTCTGCACGGGCGCCGGTCTCCCCGCTGACACGGGTGGGTGCTTCGGCGGCGCGTGCGGCGGCGGCACAGCCGGCACCTGGGACTTACGTGGTGCGGCAGGGCGACACGCTCTACAGCATCGCGCTGGCTCATGATCTGGATTACAAGCAATTGGCGCAGTGGAATCAACTTGCATCCCCCGATGTGATCGAGGTCGGGCAGCAATTGCGCTTGTCGCCACCCCCTGCGTCAGCCTCGGCCTCCGCCATGGCAGCGCCCGCAGCAGCAGGCAACGCCGCCCCGCAGCCCGCGTCCGGCGGCGTGATGGTGACACCGCTTGCGTCGACGCCGCCCCCGCAGGGCCAGGTGCTGGGCCAGGCCCAAGGCGGCAGCGCGGCGCCCGGCGCTCTGCCAGTCATCAGCGCGCCAGTGGTGAGCCGCCTGGCCTATAGCGAGGAGAACTGGAATGCAGTGCGCCAAGGGGTAAGCGCAGCGCCGTCGTCCACAGTCCCCGCGCCGCAATCCTCCCCGCCAGCCGGCAGCGGCACGGCGACCGGCACCACCGCTGTCGCGCCCACGCCTGGTGCAGCGGCGTCAGGCCCCATCCAGTGGCAATGGCCGGCGCAAGGCAATATCGTCGAGCGCTACGGACAGAATGGCAACAAGGGCATCGACATCGCCGGGTCACTGGGCGCGCCGGTCGTCGCCGTTGCCCCGGGCAAAGTGGTCTATAGCGGGACAGGGCTGCGCGGCTATGGTCTGCTCATCATCATCCGTCATGCGGATGACTACCTGAGCGCCTATGCCCACAACGAGAAAGCCATGGTCAAAGAAGGCCAGCAGGTGCAGGCTGGCCAGGTGATCGCCCTGATGGGCGATACGGACGCCAAACAAGTGGAATTGCATTTCGAGATCCGCCGCTTTGGCAAGGCTCTTGATCCCCTGAAACTATTGCCGCCCCGTACATGACGCGCGAATACGATCCCGACGAAGAGCCCATGGCGCAGGAGAACAGCGAAGAACCTGCCGCTGAACCCGAAGCGCCCAGCGAGGAATCGCCGCCGCCGGATTTCGATATCCAGGCGGACGTCACCCAGCTTTATCTCAACGAGATCGGGCAGGCGCCGCTGCTCACGGCGCAGCAGGAAGTCGAGCTT
>JAJXXS010000332.1 GCA_021780975.1 Pseudomonadota bacterium | reverse complement strand
ACCGCATCTTGCGTCTCGCCAACCCTCTTGATCCCAAGGTGCTCACCATCGGCTTCGCGCGGCGCTTCGCCACCTACAAGCGCGCCACCCTGCTGTTCCGCGACATGGACTGGCTCAAGCGCATCGTCTCCGACGAGGACCGTCCCGTGCTCTTCATCTTCGCCGGCAAGGCCCATCCAGCCGACCAGCCCGGGCAGGAGTTCATCCGCCAGATCCACGAACACGCCCGCCGCCCGGAATTCGAGGGCAAGCTGCTGCTGGTGGAGGGTTACGACCTCGGCTTGGCGCGCCGCATGGTGGCCGGCGTCGATGTCTGGCTCAACAATCCCATCTATCCGCTGGAGGCCTCGGGCACTTCAGGGATGAAGGCGGCCATGAACGGCAGCCTCAATCTGTCGGTGCTGGACGGCTGGTGGGGGGAGGGCTGGGACGGCACCAACGGCTGGGCCATCAAGCCCGCGCCCGCCTATTTCGACGAAGCGCGGCGTGACGAGGAGGAAAGCCTCAGCCTCTACGAACTGCTGCAGGAGCAGATCCTGCCCCTTTACTACCAGCGCAACGACATGGGCTATTCCGAGGGCTGGGTGAAGATGGCCAAGCGTTCCATCGCCACCCTGCTGCCGCGCTTCAATGCCGGGCGCATGGTCGGCGAATACGCGTCCAAGTTCTACGTGGCGGCGAGTGCCAACGGACAGCGCTTCCGCGCCGACGGCTATGCCGCGGCGCGCACCCTGGCGGACTGGAAGCGGCGCGTGCGCAGCCACTGGTCCAAGCTCACCCTGACGCGCCTCGACACTCCCAGGTCGCGTCTGGTGTACGGCGAGAGCTTCAAGCTGCAGGTGGCGGCCTATCTGGACGGCCTGAGTCCCGAGGACATCCGCATCGAGGTGTTCAGCGAGCGTCCGGGCACCGGACGCAAGCTGGACATGCACAAACTGGAAAGCCGCGGCATGACCGAGGACGGGCGCGTGCTTTATGAACTGGACATGGCGCCGCAATGGTGCGGGCGCATGAACTACCACATCCGCGCCTATCCCTGGCACCCGCTGCTGAGCCATCCCTTCGAGACGGGCCTGATGGTCTGGCTGTAGCCGCGCTCACTGCCGCGCGAGCAGGTTCCGGTAGAGCGCCAGGTACTCCTCCGCGCGCGCCGCCCAGCCGAAGTCACGGCCCATCGCCGCGCGCTGCATGCGCAGCCACGCTTCCTTGTTGCGATACAGTTCGTTCACGCGCGCCAGGGTGGAGCGCAGGGCGCCCGCGTCCAGGCGCTCCAGCACGAAGCCGGTTGCTTCCCTACTTGCGAGCCGCGCTGCCGTGGCGTCGGTGACGGTGTCGAGCAGGCCGCCGGTGGGCGCCACCACCGGCAGGGTACCGTAGCGCTGGCTGTACATCTGGTTGAGGCCGCAGGGCTCGAAGCGTGAGGGCATGAGGAAGACATCCGCGCCGGCCTCGATGCGATGGCTCAGGGTTTCGTCGTAGCCGATATGCACGGCCGCGCGCCCCGGATGGGCGTGCGTCAGGTCGCGCAGACGCCGCTCCAGCGCGCGCTCGCCGCTGCCCAGCAGCACGAACTGGAAACCCATTTGAATCAGCTGGGGCAGCGCATCCGCCACCACGTCCAGGCCCTTTTGCGGCGCGATGCGGCTCACCACCGCCAGCAGCGGCGAGTTCGCTTCTATTGCTAGCCCCATGGTCTGTTGCAGGGCTTCCTTGTTGCGAGCCTTGCCGGCGAGGTTGGCGGCATCGTAGGTGGCCCACAGGCGCGTGTCGGCGGCGGGGTTCCATTCTTCCGTGTCGATGCCGTTGAGTATGCCGGTCAGCACATCGCGGCGATGGCGCAGCAGGCCCTGCAGGCCGAAGCCCAGCGGCTCCTGCTGGATTTCGCGCGCATAGCTGGGGCTCACGGTGGTGATACGGTCGCTGTACACCAGTCCGGCCTTGAGGAAGGAAAGCATGCCGTGGAACTCCAGCCCTTCGAGGTGGAAGCTCTCCTGCGGCAGGTTGAGGGCACCCAGCACGGTGGGAGGAAACACGCCCTGATAGGCCAGATTGTGGATGGTCATCACCGTGGCGGCGTGCGCGCGGTCGTAGAAATGCAGGTAGGCGGGCGCCAGCGCGGTCTGCCAGTCATTGCAATGCAGCACGTCGGGACGGCGCGGCAGGGGCGATTGCTCACCCGCCAGCCAGGCCGCCATTTGACTTAATAGGCCGAAGCGCAGGGCATTGTCGGGCCAGTCGTGGCCGTCGGCGCCGAGGTAGGGGTTGCCCGCGCGCTGGTAATAGCCGGCATGGTCGACCAGCAGCAACGGCAGGCCGTCGGGCAGGCGGCCCTGCAGCAGGCGCACGTCGCCATGTTGCGGCAAGTCCAGGCGCGCGATCTGCTGCAACGATCCTGCACTGTCCAACACTGCTGCATAAGCTGGCAACAACAGGGTGGCGTCCACGCCCAGACGAGCCAAGGCCGCGGGCAGCGCGCCGCTCACATCGGCGAGGCCGCCGGTCTTGATGAGGGGGAAGACTTCGGAGGTGGCGAATAGCAGGTGCAGGGATTCCACGCGGGCTCCTTGTTTTTGCGCGTCATGCTAACGCGCGCGCGCCAGATCGCCAAGGCGCAGAAACAAAAACGCCGGCATTGAGCCGGCGTTTGAAGGTCCCAGAAAGGGGTTGTTCTTGTATTAGTGCGATATCAGAAGAACCAAGTGAGTTGCATCGACGCTAGGTTGCCCATGCTGTTGGCGATGATTTCAGCATTATTCCTTGTGTAGGTGTTTGTAATCGCAGAAGGATTCGGCACATCCAGGGTGCGGATGGCGTAGTTGAACTGCAGCCTCAGGTTGGGCTTGAAGTGATACTGCGCACCGATCGTCCAGGTCTTGAATACCCGCTCGTCAGCGGCGCTATTGGTCAGGCGATCGAAGTAGTCGTAGCGCAGGTCGAGTTCCACCTTGGGCAGCACGAAGTAGCCGCCTTCCAGATAGCCGCCCTGAGCCTTGTTGCTGTCGGCGAGCGCGATCTGGTAAGTGGGCGCGCTGGCGAACGGGGGGTTGAGGCCGGTGAAGATCATGCCCTCGCCCCACAGGTATTCGCCCGAGATGCGCAGCTTGCCCCGGTGGAAGGTGCTGCCGATGCCATAGCGGGTACGGGTGTAATCCTGGTTGCCAAAGTGGCGCTTGCCGGTCTGATACCACACATAGCCCGTCAGGTCGTCGCGGTTGGGGCCCTTGCCGCCGAAAATGTAGGCAGTCTGGAAGCGGCCGGTGATGCTGCCGCGGCCGTAGTCGTTGCCCAGCGAATACAGGCCGCCGCCGGTGGAGGCCATCAGGGCGTAGCTGTATTCCCACTTGCCATGCGGGAACCAGTCGTACACTTCCACGCCGAGGTCGCGATAGCCGAGCCCGCCCTCTATGGTGCGCGCGTTAGTGAGCACGCCCGGTGTATTGGGAACAGCAGAAGGTGCCACCGGAAATTCATTCATCAGGCTGTTGGTGGCGTTGCTGTAATAAATGTACTCGGAATTAACAAACGCCGGTTGCATGCCCTCGTCGCCGATGGGCATGCGGCCCTGGCCGACGCGGATGCGCGCTCCGGGGATGTAGTTGAAGTTGAGGAAGGCGTCGGTCACCACCACGTCATGCTTGGTGGTGGTAGCGTTCTTGCCCGCCTCGGTCAGCAGGAAATAGTTGATGTTGCGGTTGAAGGCGCCGCGCAGGCCCAGGCGAGCGCGGAAGAAACTGAACGCGCTGGTGCTCTGGTTCATGGTGGGCACCAGGTTGAACACCGGAGTTTTGCCATTGTAGGCGGCGAGAGGTACACCGGTTGGGGATTTGAGGCCGGTCACATCGTCGCCGTTGATGTACGTATACGTCGGCTGAAACAGGCCAAACACCCTGTAAAGCTT
>JAJXXS010000100.1 GCA_021780975.1 Pseudomonadota bacterium | reverse complement strand
ACGACGCGGCGCCCCTGGTAAAGATCGGCGCGCGCCGCCGCCGCGCCGCTATGCTCCGTCCCGGCGATGGGATGACCGGGCACGAAGCGCGGCAGGTGCGTGCCGAGATGGGCGCGCGCGGCCGCAACCACGTTCTGCTTGGTGCTTGCCGCATCGGTCACCAGCGCATGCGGCGGAATATGTGCGGCGATCTCGGCTAGCACGCTTTCCACCTGCCCCACGGGGACGGCGAGCATGACGATGTCGGCCCCCCTCACCGTCTGCGACGGGCTATCGGCAATCGCATCGATGACGCCGTGGGCCAATGCCCAATCCAGGTTGGCACGGCTGCGTCCGCAGCCCACCACGGAACCAAGCTTGCCGGCCTGTTTCAAGGCCAAAGCGTAGGAGCCGCCGATGAGGCCGACCCCGACGAGCGCCAGGCGCGCGCTCATGGCCGCAACGCCTCGGCGAGCGCTTCGAGGAAGCGTTGATTCTCGTTCGCCAGTCCTACGCTGACCCGCAGGTATTCGGGCATGCCGTAGTTGTTGACCGGCCGCACGATCACGCCCTTGCGCAGGAGGCGGTGGAACACTGTCATGCCATCGCCAACCTTGACGGCAACGAAATTCCCGTAGGAGGGCAGATATTCAAGGCCCAGCTGGCCGAAGCCGTCGGTCAGCTGCCTGCGCCCCGCGGCATTCAGCGCATAGCTGCGCGCCAGAAAATCGGTATCTCCCAGAGCGGCGGCTGCGGCGGCGAGCGCTGGCGAGGTGACATTGAAAGGCAGCCGCACACGGTTCATGAGATCGGCCACCGCCGCGTGAGCCAACGCATAGCCAACGCGCAGGCCGGCCAATCCATAAGCCTTGGAAAAGGTGCGCGTGACTATCAGATTGGGGAAGCGCGCAAGCCACTCTACTGCTCTGGAACGTGATTCTTCCGCGAGGTATTCCGTATAGGCTTCGTCCAGCACCACGAGGACGGACGCCGGCATCTCGCGGAGGAAGGCCTCCAGGTCGGCGTTGCTCAGCAGGGTTCCGGTGGGGTTGTTGGGGTTGGCGATGAAAACGATGCGCGTGTCCTCGCGCACGGCTGCGCGCATGGCAGCCAGATCATGGCCATAATTTCGCGCCGGCGCCTCTATTCCGACCGCGCCCATGGCCTGTGTGGCCAGGGCATAGACAGCAAAGGCGTGTTGGGCGTACACCGCCGATCTGCCGGGAGCCAGAAAGGCGCGCGCCGCCAAATCCAGGACATCGTTGGAGCCGCTGCCGAGGACGATCTGTTCCGCGCGCACACCGAATTGGCGCACCAGCGCAGTCTTCAATTCATGGCCACTGCCGTCGGGATAGCGCGCCGCGTCCTGCAACGCCTCCTGCGCCGCACCCAGCCCGCGCGGGCTGGGGCCGAGGGGATTTTCATTGGAGGCCAGCTTGACGATGGACAACTCGGCCAGCCCCAGCTCGCGCGCGAGTTCGGCGATGGGCTTGCCAGGCTGATAGGGCGCAATGGCACGGATATGGGCAGGGGCTAGATCGCAAACGTAGGAGGAAGACATGGGACAAAAACCTATCGGGCACCTTGGCCGTAGCGTGACAATGTTATCGAGGAATTCGGCAATACAGGGGCATCCCTCGGCAACCCCCCAGTTGACTGGCCAAGCATCCGCATCATCCTCGGGTGCACGGAAAAGCTCGCGACTGCCAGCCTGGACACCGGTCAACTCCCAGCCTCTGGGTTATACGCGACCCGCTCAGACCGCCGCAGGATAGGAACCCAGCACCTTGAGCATCACCGCCTGATTTCCTATGGCAGCAAGCAGAGCGGCGATTTTCGCGTCCTCGCGGTGTCCCTCCAGATCGAGGAAAAACACATAATCCCAATTGGCGGATTTAGATGGACGCGATTCGAGTTTGGTCATGGACACGCCGGCCTCGGCAATGGGTTTGAGCAGTTCGACCAGAGCGCCCGGACGATTGGGAATGGACATCACGAGGGACGTCTTGTCGCGCCCCGAAGGTCCCGCGTCATGATTGGAGAGCACGAGGAAGCGTGTCGTGTTGTTGGCCTCGTCCTCGATATGGGCAGCAAGCACCTGCAGCCCATAAAGCTCGGCCGCTTCCTCGCCCGCGATGGCAGCGGTTCCTTCGCCCTCGCCCGCCAAGCGCGCGGCCTCCGCATTGCTGGCCACGCTGACCCGCTCCACGCCAGGCAGATTGTGGTCGAGCCAGTGCTGGCATTGGGCGAGCGACTGGCCGTGGCTGCAGACGCGCTTCAGGGCGTCCAGCCCGGCGCGCTTGCGCAGGAGATTCTGATGCACCGGCAGCAACACTTCGCCGCATATCTGGAGCGTCGATCCGACGATCAGGTCCAGGGTGCGCGAAACCGCCCCCTCGGTGGAATTCTCCACGGGCACCACGCCGTAATCGGCGCGTCCCGTCTCCACGGCGCGAAAGGTTTCATCGATGGTTGCCACCGCCAGGCTGCTGACGGCATGGCCGAAATGCTTGTGGGCGGCCGTCTGGCTGAAAGTACCCTCGGGACCCAGAAATGCGATGCGCAGGGGTTCTTCCAGGGCGCGGCAGGCGGACATGATTTCACGGAACAGGAAAGCCACCGCATCGCCGCCCAGCGGGCCGCCATTGAGTTGGCGGATACGCGCAACCACCTGGGCTTCGCGCTCGGCACGATAAACCTGGCCGTTCTTGCGCCGTCCGACTTCCTGGGCGATCGCAGCGCGTTGGTTGAGCAGGCCGAGCAGTTCCGCGTCGATGGCATCGATGCGCGCGCGCAGATCGGATAAATCCTCGCTCTTCATGCGGCCGGCAGATAGCGCACGTTGAGAACGCCCGCGATGCCTTTGAGGCGCGCCAGCAGGCTTGCATCCACCGCGCTGTCGACATCGACCAGGGTATAGGCCATGTCGCCCCTGGATTTGTTCACCATGTTGTGGATATTGAGCCTTGCGTCCGCCAGCAGGGTCGATATCTGGCCCACCATGTTGGGCACGTTGGCATTGGCGATGCCGAGCCGGTAGGCGGACTCGCGTGGCATGTGCACATTGGGGAAATTGACGGCATTCTCGATATTGCCGTTTTCCAGATAATCGGCCACCTCGGCCGCCACCATGACGGCACAGTTCTCTTCCGCCTCCGCAGTGGAAGCGCCGAGATGCGGCAGGGTCACGACATCGGAACGGCCTTTGAGCTTGTTGGCGGGGAAGTCGCAGATGTATGCATGGAGGCGCTTTTCGTCCAGGGCCCCGAGCACGGCATCGTTGTCCACCACCCCCTCGCGGGCAAAATTCAGCAATACCGCGCCCGGCTTCATGAGCGCCACCCTTTGGGTATTGATGAGACTCCTGGTGGCATCGAGCAGGGGCACATGCAGGCTGACGAAATCCGATTGTCTGAGCAGATCCTCTACCGAGGCCGCCTTTCTCACCTGGGAAGGCAGGCGCCAGGCGGCATCCACAGTAATGGCGGGATCGTAGCCGACCACGTCCATGCCCAGCTTGATGGCGGCGTCCGCCACCAGCGAGCCGATGGCGCCCAGGCCGATGATGCCGAGCGTATGTCCCGGCAGTTCGATCCCGGCATAGTGCTTCTTGCCCGCCTCCACCGCCTTGTGGATCTCCTCGTCGCTGCCGCTCACGCTGGCGGCGAACTGCAGCGCAGAAAGCAGGTTGCGCGCCCCCAGCAGCAAGCCGGCGATCACCAGCTCCTTCACCGCGTTGGCATTGGCGCCGGGGGCATTGAATACCGGCACCCCACGCTCAGAAAGCTTGCGCACCGGTATGTTGTTGGTGCCTGCGCCGGCGCGGCCGATGGCCTGCACGCTCAACGGGATGTCCATGTCGTGCATGTTGGCCGAGCGCACGAGGATGGCATCCGCATGCTCAACGCTGTCGCCCACCACATAGTCAGC
>JAJXXS010000241.1 GCA_021780975.1 Pseudomonadota bacterium | reverse complement strand
CTGTCGGGCGCCATCATCGTGCTGCCCCAGGCGGTGGCCTTCGCCACCATTGCCGGCCTGCCCCCGGAATACGGCCTATATGCGGCCATGGTCCCGGCCATCGTGGCGGCGCTGTTCGGTTCCAGCTGGCATCTGGTTTCCGGACCCACCACGGCGATTTCCATTGTCGTCTTCGCCTCCATCTCGCCGCTCGCGGAACCGGGCTCTCCCCAGTTCATCAGCCTGGTGCTCACCCTCACCCTGCTGGCGGGGCTGTTCCAGCTCGTCATGGGGCTGGCGCGCCTGGGCGCCCTGGTCAATTTCATTTCCCACACCGTAGTCATCGGCTTCACCGCAGGCGCCGCCATCCTCATCGCCGTAAGCCAGGTGAAGAATTTCTTCGGCCTGGACATCCCGCGCGGCGCGCATTTCCATGAGGTGTTCATCCACTTCTTCGGCCACGTCACCGAAATCAATCTCTTCGTCACCATCATTGGCGCGGCCACCCTTGCGGCTGGCATCCTGGCCAAGAGATACACCCCCAGACTGCCCTACATGATCGTCGCCATGGTGGTAGGCAGCGTGCTGGCAGCGGCGTTCAACCGGACCTATGGGGTGGAGCACACAGGCATCCGCACCGTGGGCGCCCTGGTGGCGGGGCTGCCGCCGTTCTCGATGCCGGATTTCTCCCTGGCCGCCATCCGCCAGGTGTTCTTCAGCGCCCTCATCGTCGCCATCCTCGCCCTCACCGAGGCTGTCGCCATCGCGCGCTCGGTGGCGATCAAATCGGACCAGAGCATCGACAGCAACCAGGAGTTCGTCGGCCAGGGGCTCTCCAACATCCTGGGCAGCTTCTTTTCCGGCTACGCCAGCAGCGGCTCCTTCAACCGCAGCGGCGTGAACTACGCAGCGGGTGCCAGGACGCCCCTGGCAGCGATGCTTTCCGCCGTGTTCCTGCTGCTCATCGTGCTCATGGTGGCCCCCCTCGCCGCCTACCTGCCGGTACCTTCCATGGCGGGCATCCTCTTCCTGGTGGCCTGGGGGCTGATCGATTTCCACCATATCGGCGAGATCGTGAAATACCACCGCAAGGAATCCATCGTTCTCGGGGTCACCTTCGTCGGCACCCTGATCGAACTGGAGCAGGGCATCTTCATGGGCATCATCGTCTCGCTCATCTTCTACCTCTACCGCACCTCGCGCCCGCAGATTCGCGCCCTGGTACCCAACCGGGCTGACATGGCGAACCCCAAGCGCAAATTCGTCGAGGCCGGCGGCGATTCTCCTGCCTGCCCGCAAATGGAGATGGTGCGCGTGGCCGGCTCCATCTTCTTCGGCGCGGTAGAGCACGTGCAGCAGGCCCTGCGCGCCATCGACGAAAGCGATCCAGCCAAGAAGCACGTCATGCTGTTTGCGCGGGGCATCAACTTCATCGACCTCGCCGGCGCGGAAATGCTCGCCAAGGAAGCGCAGCGGCGCCGAAAGCTGGGCGGCGGACTCTACGTCATCGGCATGGAGCGCGGCTTCCGTGACATGCTGGCGCACGGCGGCCATGTCGAGGACGTCGGCCGCGACAACATCTTCGCCACCAAGGGCGAGGCGCTGGAAAAAGTCTACCCGCGCCTCGACGTGGATATCTGCCGCACCTGCCAGGCGCGCATCTTCCGCGAATGCCAGGAACGCCTGCCTACGGGAGAGCCGCGTGGCTAACCGGCTGAGCAGGATCTACACGCGCACCGGCGACGACGGCACCACCGGGCTGGCGGGCCCGCTGCGGCTGCCCAAGGACGCCGCGCGCATCGAGGCGATCGGTGCCGTGGACGAACTCAACGCCCATCTCGGCGTGCTGCTCGCCGAGGAGCTGCCTGAGGACATCGCCGCCCTGATCGCCGAACTCCAGCACCGCCTGTTCGACCTCGGCGGCCAACTGGCCATGCCGGAATATGAGGCCATACAGGCGGGCCAGGTCACCGCGCTGGAAGCAGCCATCGACCATTACAACGGCGCGCTGCCCCCGCTCAAGGAGTTCATCCTCCCCGGCGGCAGCCGCGCCGCCGCGCAATGCCACGTCGCCCGCACCGTATGCCGGCGCGCCGAGCGCCGCCTGGTCAACCTCAACCGCAGCGAGCCGCTTGCGCCCAGCCTGCTGCACTTCGTCAACCGCCTGTCAGACCTGCTCTTCGTGCTGTGCCGGGTGCTCAATCGGGCTGCGGACCAGCAGGACGTCTACTGGAAAAGGGAAGACAAGCCGGCTCCGGGCTGAGGCAGACCGGCAACTGAGTAAGCTTGCGCCCTCTCGTCACCCCAAGAACCCAACAAGGTGTTAAGGCCCTTTGTGCTCAGCAAGCCACGTTTCGGGCGTGACGGCGTTTGCGCGGCGAATGAGTTCATCGTCCCAGGTGACGATCAACCCACCCCCGTTTTCCGCCACAGCCGCGTAAAATGCATCGCCCGCGCGCAGGAATGACTCTGTACCTTGCATCAGAGCAACCGTGAGCAACGGCCCATCCATGGCCGCTTCCATGATCAGTGGCGAGCGCAATAGTCCCTCCGCCAAGCCACGCCCCTGGCGCGCATCACGCAAGCGTCGCGCCAGCGCGCAGGCTACTTCCAAACGAGCGATGGCGGGAAGCACGATGAGTGTGCGTTGCCGCATGACGGCATGGAGAAAAATTCGGCTCAGCGCAGACAACCTGTCGGTCGCGTCAGCGGCGGAAACCCAAACGCTCGCATCACCACCAAAATAGTCACTTGAGTTCCAAGCGGTTGCGGTCGCTGTCCAGGATCTCACGCGCCGAAGGTCCGGGCGGAGCGGCTTTAAGCGCGGCGTCCGCCGCATCGAGCCAGGCATCCAACCAGGCGTCAGGGCCCTCCTCGGACTGTCCGCCGCCCTCACCCAGCCAGCGACGATAAAGCTCTACCGTGACTTCGCGCACCGGTTTGCCAAGCAAGGCACTCTTGGCCTTGACCTTGCGATACAGGTCTTCCGGGATGTCAATGGTCGCCTTCATGAAAGCATGCTAGCTTGCTTCCTGTGTTGCCGTCAAAGCCGCCAGGCAAATCTCAATCGCAGCGAACCGCTGTTCCCCAAGCCCGCTGCACTTCATCAACCGGCCGTCAGACGTCCTCTTTGTGCTGTGCCGGATGTTCAATCAGGCCGCTGGACGTTCAGGCGACTCCCTCGCCAGCAAGGCAAGGCGCATGAAACAAATAGCCGTACCACATGCCGTGCAATGTGCGCAGCGTGACCACCACCCAGAAGCCCGCCAACTGTATGACCAACGCGGCCCCAAATATTTGAAATACCGGAAAACCCGTTTGATGGGCCAGTGTCAGCGTTGATGCGGTGTAAACCCCAAGTGGGAAGGTGAATCCCCACCAGCCCATGTTGAACGGCATGCCCTCGCGCATGTAGCGCAGCGTGAAGAGACAGGCCATCCCCCACCACCACAGGCCGTAACCCCACAGCAGAAGCCCCACGACGAGTCCGAAGGGGCGCGCCAGTGCTGCCGCAGACGCCAATCCTGTGGCCGCAAACGCGGGTTCTGCTGCCTGCCCCAGCACCATGAGTGCGAGGGCCCCGGTTCCGATCGGACCCAACACCAGCCAGCTCGACGCCGCCATGGCGCGGTGGGGAAGCTTGTGCAGCGCAAGGCGCAAAAATACGATGACCACAATACCCATCGCCAGCGGCACGGAAAGCGCCCACAGCACGTAACTGGCCGCAACCACTGCCTGCTCGGCAACCCCTGTCAGATGAGGTGCCAGATATCCCCCCGAGGAAGCCGTCACCTCAGAGGCGACGATCGGCAGCAGCCAGACGGCAGTCATGCCATCGAGACTGTGCTCCTGCTGGGTGAACATGAGATAGGGAACGATCCAGCCAAACCCTACCGCCATCGCCGCATCCAGCCACCAGAGCGCCTGGGCAACC
>JAJXXS010000167.1:1782-3918 GCA_021780975.1 Pseudomonadota bacterium | reverse complement strand
AGAGGGAGTAGACAACTGGATGATAAAATAAGTCCGCATGCAATTGAGTGGTGACCGCAAGAGTGTTCGGCTTCTTTAAAAAACCCCGCCCGACGGCCGACGCGCCCCAGACAGCGGTTCCCGGCGAGAAGCCCGAGTCCGGGCAAAGCGCAATCCCGGAACCCGAACGCGCCAGCACCCCCGCTCCAGCCATCGCGGCGCCGCCAGCCGGCAATACAGCGACCCCCCCCAAGCTGTCCTGGGCGGAGCGCCTCAAACAAGGGCTGGCAAAAACCCGCGCGAAACTCGGCGGCCAGATCAGCGGCCTGTTCGGCCTCGGCCGCAAAATCGACGAATCCCTTTATGAGGATCTGGAAACAGCCCTCCTGACTGCCGACGTGGGCGTGGATGCCACTGCGGCACTGATGGACAATTTGCGTCGCAAGGTGAAAAAGCAGGGACTCACCGAAGCACCTCAGCTGCAGGAGGCCCTGAAGGAAACCCTGGCCGAACTCCTGGCGCCTCTGGAAGCGCCCCTGGTCATGGACCAGCAACGCCCTTTCATTATCATGCTGGCAGGCGTCAATGGCGCCGGCAAGACCACCACCATCGGCAAGCTGACGCACTTGTTTCAAAGCCAGGGGCTGTCGGTGCTGCTCGGGGCGGGCGACACATTCCGCGCCGCCGCCCGCGAACAGCTTCTGGTCTGGGGCGACCGCAACAATGTCACCGTCATCAGCCAGGACAAGGGCGATGCCGCCGCCGTCATCTACGATGCCGTGGCGGCAGCGCGCGCGCGCGGCGTGGAGGTCGTGCTGGCCGACACGGCCGGGCGCCTCCCCACCCAGCTGCATCTCATGGAGGAGATCAAGAAAGTCAAGCGCGTCATCCAGAAGATCGACCCACAGGGGCCTCATGAAGTCCTGCTGGTGCTGGACGCCAACACCGGGCAGAACCTGGTCAACCAGGTGAAGGCTTTCGACGACGCCCTGGGCGTCACCGGCCTGGTGCTCACCAAGCTCGATGGCACGGCGCGCGGCGGCGCCATCGCCGCCATCGCGCAGGCGCGGCCCATTCCGGTGCGCTATATCGGGGTCGGCGAAGGGCTGGAGGATTTGCGCCCGTTCATCGCGCGCGATTTTGTGGATGCCCTGTTCGCCGCATGATCGTCTTCTCCGACGTCGTCAAACGCTACCCCGGCGGACATACGGCGCTGGACGGCATCTCCCTGGAAGTCGAGCGCGGCGAAATGATCTTTCTCACCGGCCACTCGGGGGCAGGCAAATCGACCCTGCTCAAGCTGGTCGCCGCCATTGAGCGCCCCACCTCCGGGATGGTGACGGTAAGCGGCCAGAACGTGGGGCGCCTGAACCGCCATGCCGTCCCCTACCTGCGCCGCAACATCGGCCTGGTTTTCCAGGACCACAAACTGCTGTTCGACCGCAGCGTCATGGAAAACGTCATCCTGCCGCTCATGATTGCCGGCGCCACGCGGCGCGAGGCCCTCAAGCGCGCGCGCGCGGCGCTCGACAAGGTCGGCTTGCTGGAGCGCGAAAGATCCATGCCCGTCACGCTCTCCGGCGGCGAGCAGCAGCGTCTGTGCATTGCCCGGGCGATCGTTTCGCGCCCCGCCCTGCTGCTCGTCGATGAGCCGACTGGCAACCTGGATGCCGATTATGCCTCGGCGATACTCGCCATGTTCCAGGACTTCCACCAAGTGGGCGCCACCCTCCTCATCGCGACACATGACGAGCGTGCCCTGGCGCTGCCTGGCGCGCGCGTCCTGCACCTGGAACAAGGCAGGCTGGCATGACACAGTGGCTGCGCCATCATCACCAGGCCTTCCTGATCGCCTTGCGACGCTGGCTGGGCAACCCCTTCGCGGCCCTGTTCGCCACGCTTGCCATGGCCGCTGCCCTGGCCTTGCCCGGCACCCTTTATCTGGGCTACCTCAACATCATGCAACTGGCTGGCAGGCTGCCTACCCGGCCGGAAATCACCCTGTACCTCAAGGCCGATCTCGGCGCCCCCACGCTTGCGCGCCTGCAGCAGCAGCTGCAGCATGACGGCAAGCTTGCGCAGGCGCGCTTCGTCTCGAAGACAGACGCCCTGGCTCAACTGCAGGCTGACGGCCTCGCTGACCCGCTCGCCGGCCTC
>JAJXXS010000167.1:0-1682 GCA_021780975.1 Pseudomonadota bacterium | reverse complement strand
GGCTGTAACGCCAGCGACACATTTTTGCGCAAACATGACGCCTCGTTCTGGGAGCGGCGATGCGCATCCTCATGATTTCCGACGTGTATTTCCCCCGTGTCAACGGGGTTTCCACGTCCATCCAAACCTTGCGCCACGGGCTGCGCGCAGCAGGCCATGACAGCTTGCTGGTCGCCCCGGATTATCCAGGCGCACCCGGCGACCCGACCATACAAAGAGTGGCCGGCTGGGCGGTGCCCCGCGACCCTGAAGACCGCTTGATGCGGCTGCGTGCCTTGGCGGGCGCCCTTGAGCGCCTTTCCTCCCGGGACATCGACGTTGTGCATATCCACACGCCGTTTCTCGCCCACCGCGCCGGCGTCCGTTGGGCGCGCCGCCATGGCGTGCCGGTGGTGGAGACCTACCACACCCTGTTCGAGGGCTACTTCCACCACTACCTTCCCTGGCTGCCCCGGGCGTGGCTCGCGCTCCTTGCGCGCCGCATTTCACGCCGGCAGTGCGACCAGGTCAGCGCGGTCATTGCTCCATCCACGGCGATGCGCGCCAAGCTGCAGGAGTACGGCGTAGCGACCCCCATACAAGTCATACCGACCGGGCTGCCCCTGGAGGATTTCCAGGATGGCGACGGGGAGGCCTTCCGGCACCGGCATGACATCCCGCTGCACAAACCACTGCTGCTTTACGTCGGTCGCGTCGCGCACGAGAAAAACATCGGCTTTCTGATCTCCGCCCTGACCCATCTGCGCAGCGTCCGCCCCGATGCCATGCTGCTCATCGCCGGCGAAGGCCCTGCCCTGCCCGCTCTCAAGGCGCAGGCCGCCGCCCAGGGGCTGGCCGGGCAGGTGCGTTTTCTCGGCTACCTGCAGCGCGGCGCCCCACTGCACGACTGTTACCGCGCCGCCGACGTGTTTGTCTTCGCCTCGCGCACGGAAACGCAGGGCCTGGTATTGCTGGAGGCCATGGCACTCGGTATCCCGGTGGTTGCCCAGGCGCACCTGGGCACTGCGGATGTCCTGCGCGAGGGCCAGGGAGCCCTGATCGCGCCAGACGACCCGGCAGCCTTCGCAAAGAAAATCGCGGGACTGCTGAGCGATCGCGCCAAGGCACGCCGTCTCGGCGAGCGTGGACAGATTTACGCCCAGGAATGGTCAACCGCACGCATGACCCAGCGCATGCTGGATTTATATGCCAGCCTCGGCGCTGAAACTCCCTGATCCGCCAGCACGCCATGGCAGCAGCTTCATTCGGACACCACCGGAGGTCCGCGCCGCGGCAGCTTGCCGCGCAGAAAAACAAGCAGTGGCAGCATGGCAATCACGCTCAGGGTGATGATGGCAAACGTCTCAGTCAAGGCGACGATTTGCGCCTGCCGCGCCAGTTCCTGGGCGAGCAACTGTATGCCCAGGGGACTGTCCGGTGTTTGATGCATGGAGTCCAGATAGGGCCGCAGTTGCGGATTGTAGGGTTGTATGTAGCCCCCCAGAAGGTTCCAGTCTGTCTGGATGCCGCGCGTGTAGAGGGTGGTGGCAACCGAAATGCCGATCGACGAACCCAAGGTTCGCATCAGGCTGAATAAGCCGGCGCCCTCCGCAGCCAGGCGCGGAGCGAGCGTGGAAAGGGCGACTGTGGAAACGGGCACGAAGATCATGCCCAGTCCCAGGCCTTGCACCATTGCCGGCCAG
>JAJXXS010000300.1 GCA_021780975.1 Pseudomonadota bacterium | reverse complement strand
GACGGTGTCCGCTTGTTCTTCCTGTTTCTGGAATTCGACGTAGCGGGCCTGGTTGGCGATCCGCTTTTCCAGCTTGGCCAGAATCCTCGCTACGCGGTCGGCTTGGTCGGCGAAGTGGGCTTTAACCCCTTCGGCCAGTTTTTGCAGGTCGTCCAGGCTGTTGACGGCGTTTTCCGCACGGGTGATCAGGTTGTTTGCGCCGTGCTGGTCGCCCAAGCCGAGGAGTCCCTTGGCGAGATCGATGAAATCTGGCGTGTTTGAGGCGAGTTCGCCGCCTTTGTTCAGGGCTGCCTGCAGGAAGGTGTTGTCGCCCGCGGCCTTGGCGGCCTCCAGCAGTTTCGCCACTGCGGGGAAATCGGCCGCGCTGTCGAGGGCACGTTGGTAAAGAGCCTTGGCGCGCTCCGGGTCGCCCAGGGTCTTGCCCGCTTCGCTGGCGAGGGCGAGGAGGTCGGCCACGCCCGACAGCTTTTCTGCGGCCTTGTTGAAAATGCTGGCTGCGTAATCCTTGTCCATCAGGTCGTTGACCGCCGCCGCCGCAAGCTTGACGTATTCCGGGGCGCGACTGACTTTCGATTCGGCCTTGTCGTAGATCTTCTTGGCGAAGCTTCCGTCTTTCAGCGCACTCATGACCGCGCGCCCCAGTTCGAGCAGTGGATCGAGATTGGCGGTTTCCTTGAGCGCTTGCTCATAGGCGGCCTTGGCGCCAGCGTGGTCGCCCTGGACGCGGATCTTGCCTTCGGCGAGGTAAACCTGCTCCTCACCGCTCATGCAGTACTCCTCCGCCTGCTGAATCAGCTCAGTGGCCTTTGCGTCGTCGCCCAGAATCTCCTTGTAGCCTATGGCCAGGGTTGCCAAATCCTTGGTGAATTGGGATTCACCCGCGGCGTCGTCGAGCAGCTTTTTTGCCTGCGCGTCATCGCCGAACAATTCCTTCCAGCCGCGCGCATAGGCGACGGTCAGGGACGAGTCGTCGCAATGACGGGCGGCCTTCTGGTAGGCCTCCTTGGCAAACTCGGGATCGTCCTTCACGGCCTCTTCGGCAATGGCGCGGATATCCGCCACAGACTTGGCATCGGCGAGACGGGGTTCGAGATCGGCACGGCTGGGCATGGCTGCTCCTCAGAAAACAAAGCGGCGCGGGAGTCCGCGCCTGTTGAAAATGAAACGCCCGTTAGTTTAGCGGCAAGCGCGGGAGCGGGCAGCAAGGAAGTTTTATGCGGGCATATCGGCGCTTTATTGCGCTCTTGCTAGGCCAATTTCTTCCGCAACACTTCGTTTACTTGCGCAGGATTGGCACGTCCCTTGGTGGCCTTCATAACCTGCCCAACCAGGGCATTGAAGGCTTTTTCCTTGCCGGCGCGGAATTCCTCCACCGACTTCTGGTTGGCAGCGAGGACCTGCTCCACGATTGCCTCGATTTCGGCGCTGTTGCTGACTTGGCGCAGGCCTTGGGCATCAATGATGGCGTCGACCTTGCCTGCGCCGGCCCACAAGGCTTCGAACACCTGCTTGGCGAGTTTGCCCGACAGGGTGCCGTCGTGAATGCGCGTGATGAGTTGCGCCAGTTGCGCGGCCGGGACTGGACTTTGCTCGATGCCTAGGTCGGCCTTGTTTAGGGCGCCGGAGAGTTCGCCCATGACCCAATTGGCTGCCAATTTTCCTTGTCCGCAGGCACTGGCGACAGCCTCGTAGTAGGCAGCCAGTTCCCGGGAGCCGGTCAGCACGGCGGCATCGTAAGCAGGTAGGCCGTACTGCTGTTGGAAACGGTTTTGCATCGCTTCCGGCAGTTCGGGCATTTGAGCGCGCGTCGCCTCGATCCAGTCATCGCCGATTTCCAGAGGGAGCAGGTCAGGATCGGGGAAATAGCGGTAATCGTGGGCGTCTTCCTTGCTGCGCATCGTCCGCGTCTCGCCTTTGTCGGGGTCGTAGAGGCGGGTTTCCTGGCGCACCGTGCCGCCATCCTCGATCAGCTCGATCTGCCGCCGCGCCTCATATCTGATGGCGGCCTCCAGAAAGCGGAAGGAGTTGAGATTCTTGATTTCGCAGCGTGTGCCTAATTCTGCCTGCCCATGGGGGCGCACCGACACGTTGGCATCCACGCGGAAGCTGCCTTCTTGCATGTTGCCGTCGCAGATGCCTATCCAGGTGACCAGCGTATGCAGGGTCCGCGCATAGGCTACCGCCTCCTCGGCGCCTCGCATGTCCGGTTCAGAGACGATCTCGAGCAGCGGGGTGCCGGCGCGGTTGAGATCGATGCCGGTCATGCCATGGAAATCCTCATGCAGCGATTTCCCGGCGTCCTCCTCCAGATGTGCGCGTGTGATGCGTATGACTTTTTCGGTCTCGCCGACGCTGATTTTCAGGCTGCCGCGCTCCACGACCGGGAGTTCGTACTGGCTGATCTGATAACCCTTGGGAAGGTCAGGATAGAAATAATTCTTGCGCGCGAAGATGGAGCGCCGGTTGATTGTGGCGTTTACTGCCAGGGCGAAGCGGATCGCCTTGCGCACGGCTTCCCCGTTGAGCACAGGTAGGACGCCGGGAAGCGCGATGTCGACCGCGCAGGCCTGGGTGTTGGGGGCGGCGCCGAAGGCGGTGCTGGCTGCGGAGAAGATTTTCGATGCTGTGGAGAGTTGCGTATGGACTTCCAGGCCGATGACGGTTTCCCACTGCATGTCAGTATCCTTTCGGCAGGCGTGTGTGCCAATCGGTCGCCAGTTGATATTGGTGGGCAACATTGAGCATCTTCGCCTCGCTGAAATAATCCCCGATGATCTGCAGCCCCACGGGACGGCCGTTGGCGCCGAAGCCGCAGGGCAGGGACATGCCGGGCAGCCCGGCAAGGTTCACCGCGATGGTGTAGATGTCGGACAGGTACATGGCCACCGGATCACCTGCCTTGGCGCCGAAGTCGAAGGCGGTGGAGGGTGCCGTAGGGCCGATGATCACGTCGCATTGCCCGAACGCATGGGTGAAATCGCGGGCGATGATGCGGCGAATTTTCTGCGCCTGCAGATAGTAGGCGTCATAGTAGCCGTGGGACAGCACATAAGTGCCAATGAGGATGCGCCGCTTGACTTCGGCGCCGAAGCCTTCGGCGCGGGTCCGCTCATACATGTCGGTGAGGTCAACGTACTCCGAAGCGCGGTAGCCGTAACGCACGCCGTCGTAGCGCGAAAGGTTGCTGGAGGCCTCGGCGGGGGCCAGCACATAATAGACCGGGATGGAAAGTCGCGTATTGGGCAGGGAAACCTCCACGGTGCGGGCGCCCAGCCTGCGATACTCGGCGAGCGCTTCTTCCACCGCGCGGGCGACGTCGGCCTCGATGCCTTCGCCAAAGAATTCCTTGGGCAGGCCGATGGTGAGCCCATCCAGCGGCCTGGCGAGGTCGCGCGCGTAATTTTCCGGTTCGCGTTCCAGGCTGGTGGAGTCGCGGGCGTCGAAGCCGGCCATGGCATTGAGCAGCAGGGCGCAGTCTTCCGCCGAGGGCGCCATCGGCCCGGCTTGGTCCAGGCTCGAAGCAAAGGCGATCATGCCGTAGCGCGAACAGGTGCCGTAGGTGGGCTTGAGGCCAGTGATCCCGGTGAAGGCCGCGGGCTGACGGATGGAGCCGCCGGTATCTGTTCCGGTCGCCGCCGGGGTTAGCCTGGCCGCCACCGCGGCGGCCGAGCCGCCCGAGGAGCCCCCAGGCACCGCCTGCGGGTCCCAGGGGTTCTTCACCGCCCCGAAGAAGCTGGTTTCGTTGGAGGAGCCCATGGCGAACTCGTCCATGTTGAGCTTGCCGAGCGTCACCATCCCGGCCTGCTTCAGCTGGCGCACCACATGAGCGTCGTAGGGGGAGATGAAATTGGCCAGCATTTTCGAGCCGCAGGTGGTGCGTTGGCCATCGGTGCAGAAGATGTCTTTGTGGGCGATCGGCAGG
>JAJXXS010000065.1 GCA_021780975.1 Pseudomonadota bacterium | reverse complement strand
GTGCTTGCGCACGAGGAATTGCCCGTTCGAGTCTTCGACCTCGCTCCACATGCCATGCATGTGCATCGGGTGGGTCATCATGGTGTCGTTGACCAGCGTGACGCGCAGGCGCTCGCCGTGGTGGAACAGAATCGGCGTGGAGTCGCCGAAGGTCACCCCGTCGATGGACCAGACGTAGCGCTCCATGTTGCCGGTGAGGTGGAACTCCAGCGTGCGCCCCGGCTCGCGGGCATCGAGCGGGCCGCCCACGGTGCGCAAGTCGGCCAGAGTCAGTACGCGCCGGCCGTTGCCCCGCAAGCCCACGCCGGGGTCGTCCAGGTTGGTGCGCGGATGGTCGACGCGGGCGTCCACGCCGGGGCCGTACTCGGTGGGCGCGTGGCGCACCGCGGGCGACGAGCCCATGTCCATGCCCGGCATCGACCCCATCCCCGACATGCCCGACATTCCAGACATCGACGACATGCCCATGTCCAGCATGGTCAGGTTCTGGCGCGGATCCATCGGCGGAACTGGTGCGCTCAGCCCTGCACGCGTCGCCAGTGTGCCGCGCGCGTAGCCGGTGCGGTCCATGCTCTGCGCGAAGATCGTGTAGGCGTCGTCGGTCGGGCGCACCAGCACGTCATAGGTCTCGCCGGGGCCGAAGCGGAACTCGTCCACCGTCACGGGCTCGACATCCTGGCCGTCGGTGGACACCACGGTGAGCTTCAGGCCGGGAATGCGCACGTCGTAGAAGGTGTCGCCGGCGCCATTGATGAAGCGCAGGCGCGCGACCTTGCCGGGCTTCACCTGAGCCGTCCAGTTGCCGGCCGGCGTGGTGCCGTTGGCAAGGTACGTCAGCGTGGCGCCCGAGATGTCCGCCAGGTCTCCCCAGCTCATGCGCATGCGCTGCCACATGGCGCGCTTGTCCAGCGCGGCGCGCAGGCCGTTGCGCTTGACGTCCTCGAAGAAGTCCACCGCCGTGGGTTCGTGGTAGTTGTCGAAGCCGCTATCGGCCTTGAGCTTGGCCAGCACGCGCATGGGATCCTCGTCCATCCAGTCCGACAACAGCACCACGTGGTCACTGTCCGCCTGCACGGCGTGCCCGTGGGCCGGATCGATGATGATCGCGCCGTAAAGGCCGGTCTGCTCCTGCATGCCGGCGTGCGAGTGGTACCAGAAGGTTCCCGACTGCTGGACCTTAAAGCGATAGACGAAGGTCTGCCCGGGCTCGATGCCGGTGAAGCTCAAGCCCGGAACGCCGTCCATCTGGTAGGGCACGAGCATGCCGTGCCAATGAATCGCCGTCATGCGCGACATGCGGTTGGTGACACGAATGGTCACCGTGTCGCCTTCGCGCCAGCGCAGCGTGGGTCCCGGAAGCGAACCGTTGACCGTGGTGGCCATGCGCGCATGGCCGGTGAAGTTCACCGGGGTCTCGGCGATCACCAGGTCGAATTCGGTGCCGCGAAGCTCCGGGGCGCTGCCCGTGTGCGTGGCCTCGGGCCGGCCCTGGGCATGGGCAGCCAGCGTGGGCAAGCCGAACAGCACGCCGCCGGCAGCCAGGCCCTGGACGAAGCGGCGCCGGGCGATTCCAGCCCCACGGAGCGCATCTGGGAATGAGCGTTGCATGGATTCCTCGGTTTTTGAAGGAATTCGCCGCGTGGCAACGGCGTGCCGCGCGGACCGTTGTGGAGTGGATGATGTCCACCCTCAGCAACGCATGCTAAAAACGCTATACTTGCCGGAGCATGACCGAGAGATGACAGTTTTGTCATCTGCGGCGCCACGGATGTCATCCCGCTTGGATCAAGTCGACGGAGGTCTTGCCACGACGATCGCCGGCGGCAGGCACAAGCCCGAATCCTTGCAGGCTTGCACGCGCACCCGCACCTGCACGGCGCGCAAGTCGGTCAGCCGCGGCAGATCGATCCTCGCCCCGTTCTCGTAGACCAGGATGGTTTTCCCTGCGACGCGCATGCCGATGTCCTGCCCCGGCGGATAGCGCGGAGTGATCGGCAGTGCACCCCCTGCGCGAAAGACCGTCACGCTGGCCGGAATCAAGTACGGAGTGGACGGCGGATTGGAATACACGTGCCATCCTCGCGCGATGTCCAGCGTCACCACGGCCCCAGCTGGCGTCGAGGTCACGCGGGCGCCCACTTCGTCCGCCGAGTCGCGCGGTGCGTCGGCGTAGGCGGACACGATCGAGGTGGGCAGTCCGTGCAGGCGGCCGATCAACGTGTCGGCGGTGAACAGGCCGGAGAAATGGCCGACCTCCCGGCCCTGGCCGTCGAGCACCGCCAGGAACGGCAGCCCTGCTCCGCCATAGCGTGTGAGCAGTTGTTGCAACGCGGGGTCCGGACGGGTCAGGTCGGCCTGAAGCGCGACCGCGCCGGATTCACGCACCGCCTTCAACACCGCGGGGTCGCGGTAGACCGTGCGTTCCATGATCCTGCAGTTCAGGCACCATGCCGCGGTGAACTCGACCAGCGCCGGCCGGTGCAGCTCGGAGATCTGCGCCACGGCGTCGGCGCGAAGCGGTTGCCACGGCATGCCCTGCCCCTCCAAGGGCCAGACCCCTGAGCCGAAGTAGGCGAGCACGAGCGCCGGCACCGCCGCGAGCGCCGCCGCCCACCGGCTGCGCCGGTCGCGGGTACGCATCGCGACGAACAGGACCCACACCGCCAGCGCGGCGAGCCAAGCCAGCCATAGCGCATTGCCAAGCCATCCCGGCAACAGGCTTTGCGCGAAGAACAGCGCGGCCGCGAGCAGCAGCCAGCCGAAACTGTGCCGAACCACCTCGGTCCATGCACCGGCCCGCGGCAGGCGCTGCAACCATGAAGGGCGAAGCAACAGCAGCACGTACGGCAGGGCCATGCCCAGTCCGATGGCGACGAACAGGGTGACGATGTCGATCGTCGGCCGCGTCAGCGCGAACACCAGCACGCCGCCCAGCAGCGGTCCGGTGCACGGCGTCGACAGGATGCCCCCGGCCATGCCGGATGCAAAGGGCTCGAAATACCGTGCGCCTCCCAGCTGGGCAAGGCCACCGGGGATCGGTAGCGAGCGCCCGCTGAAGCTGGCCGCCGCGAGCAGGGCAAGCATCAGGACCAGCCCCGCGAGCACCCAACGCGACTGGAACAGCACGCCCCATTGCAGGTGTGCAAGCGCCGTAAGCAGCCCCAGGGCCGCGAAAAACGAAACTGAACCCAAGGTGAACAAGGTCGCCGACAGGGCCCGCGAGCCAGCCGCATCGCCCGCCTCGCGCAGGATGGTTCGCACCTTGATGGGCACTGCCGCAAGCACGCACGGCGTGAGGTTGAGCAGCGCGCCGGCGGCCATCGCCAGGCCGGCTTCGATCCAGAAGGAAGTGTTCATGGTCATGCTCACGCCGGGCGCGCCAGCTCGTCGCGGATCAGGTCATCCAGCGTGGCGAAATCCGGACGCCCGAGAATGCGCTTGACCACATGGCCCTGCTTATCCACGAGAAAGGTCGTGGGAGTCATGCGCACGTCATAGAACGCCCTCGCCACCTGACCACCCTTGTCCAGGGCGACCTGGAAGGGAAGATGCCGCGTTCGGCTGTAGTCCGCCACGTAGTGGGCGGGGTCGTAGCTCATCGCCACGGCGATGAAGTCGAAGTCCTTGCCGCGGAAGCGCTGGTAGGTCTGGATCATCTGCGGCATCTCCGCAATGCACGTGGCGCAACTCGTGGCCCAGAAGTCCACCACGTAGACCTTGCCGCGCAGTTGGCTCGTACTCAGCGTCCGCCCTGAGAGCAGGGAGAACGTCGCGCGCGGTGCACGAGGGGTGTCGGTGAGGAAAAAGTAGGACGCTGCCGCAGCCATGGCCACCACCATGGCGCCGGCAGCCGCCCAGCGAATTGGGATACGCATGGAAACACCTCCATCGGTTATCGTCCGGGAGCCGGCGGGCGTGGAGCTCCCC
>JAJXXS010000006.1 GCA_021780975.1 Pseudomonadota bacterium | reverse complement strand
AGCCCAACTGCTCGAATTTGGCACGGGTCTCGGCCGGGGTCATGAACTGTTCGCCGTACTTGGCCTTGAAGCCGCCGTCGGAGAGCACCTTCACCGGGCCGGCCAGGTTGTATTTGCCCTGCGCCATCACCATCTTGACGCCGGGGTGCTCGAGGTCGGTGGTCTTGTAGACCTGCATGCACTCGTGGGCCTTGTCGATGGTGTACTTGTCGGTCACCCGCATGGTGCCCATGATCTCGCCCGTTTCGCCGCTGACCAGGGCGATGTCGTTGCCGTCCCTGATGGACTCGTCATCGGTAGAGAGCGTGACCGGGATCGGCCAGAACAGGCCGTTGGCCATCTTGTAGCCGTCGCACACGCCTTGCCAGTCCGATTTGGTCATGAAGCCGTCGAGGGGAGTGAAACCACCTATGCCCATCATGATGAGGTCGCCGGTTTCGCGCGAACTCATTTTCACTTTGGGCAGGGCCTGGGCGCGGGCCAGTTCGGCCTTGTGCGATTCACCCGTCAGCAATAGGGGCTTGAGCTCGCCGCCGCCATGGGGGCGTACCAACTTGGACATGGAGTCTCCTTAAGAAAAAAGCCAAATTCTTTAATATGCGGGCGTGCAGCATAGCCACCCCGGGAGACCAGGTCTAATCGGATTATTTTATTTTCGGATAAAGGGCTTTATTAGTAGGTGGGGGAAATAGTGATTTAAACAAAAAAGCTCGGCAAAACCGGGCCTTGCGACCAGAAGCCGAGAAATCTCAGGCATCGAAGAAAGCGGGCATGTCGCTCTGTACGGTTTCAATCACCTCCACCCAGCAAGCCTTGCCCGCGCCACCCGCGGCCGCCACCTTGCGAGTTTCTTCATAAAGCATTTTCCAGCGGTTGTAGAGACAATCGCTGATCTTGTGCATGCCGGCATCGAAATAGGAGTTGTGCAGATCCCCTATCGTGCGGGTGAAGGATTCGACCTGTTCGAGAAGATTGCGTGGATAACCCTGACGGTCCGGATCGACATATTTGACCTTTTCCCGTTTCACGGCGCGCAGAAACACCCGTTGGCCTTCGGTCAGCTCGGCTTCCATGCGCGGACTGCCGCCCAGGTTCATGAGTTCGTGGGCAATATCGTCCAGGCGCTTGCCGAAGTCATAGTTGGCATAGTCGATCTGCTGCATGCTGTCTCCGCTGCTCTAGCTTAAAAATACGCCGCTATCCTGAACTGAGGCTACGGTTTTGTCCATAGGTTCTAAGGATTGGCGGCCTCCAGTTCGACAAAGTCCGGGTGCAGGCATCGTCCGTCCTGGTCGCGCACAGCAATGAAGACACTGGCGCGGGCTTCGCGGCGGGGGCGGCCATGCGCGTCGGCCTGGATATGGTGCCCGTCCTCGACGCCTTCCAGAACCAAGGCGGGACCGTCATCGAGGATTTCGATCACCTGATAGGGCTGCCCGCGCCAGACTACGCTGCGGCCCAGCCAGGCGTGCAAGGCGGCTGCATCGGGAAGGTTCACCCGGCCGCCCGATCGAGCCCGCTGGCCCAACGCCGATAAAGCGCATCCGCCACCTGGTGTAGGCGCTCGACCTGCTTGCCGGCATTTTCCTGCATGCTGGCGGCAGATTGAACGGCAGGGCTGATGCCTAGATGGTCGCGAATCTCTCCAGCACCCGTTTCACACCAAGCGCGAATCATCGTCTCGGTCATCTCGACATGGCACTGCAGCCCCAAATGGCGATCGCCCATCAGAAAAGCCTGGTTCTTGCAGTAGTCGCCGGTCAGCAGGTGGCGCGCACCGGGGGGCAGGCTGAAGGTCTCCCCATGCCACTGGAACACCTCGATCTCGACGGGCAGTCCGGCCAACCAGTCTTCCCCGGCAGCGTCGCCGGTACGGCGCACCGTGCCCCATCCGATCTCTTTCACCGGGTTGCGGCTCACCGTACCGCCCAGGGCGCGGCTCATGAGCTGGCCGCCCAGGCAATGCCCCAGCACGGGGACATCCCTGGCCACCGCCTGGCGAATGAGATCCAGCACTTTGGGGATCCAGGGCAGGTCATCATTGACGCTCATGGGACCGCCCATCAAGATGAGACCGGCGTAGCCGTTTATGGAAGGCGGCACATCGTCTCCGGCGTCGACGTTGCGCTGGATCCAGGGGAGCCCTTCACGGTCGAGAAAGCGGACCAGATAACCGGGTCCTTCAGTCTGAGAGAAACGAAAAATGAGGATGGATTGCATGAGGTCTTCCGCAAAACACTGGCGTAACGTCACTCATTGTATGGTAATTGCCATGGCTCTGTGGGGCGCGCCGGCTGCGGCGGCAAGCGTTGCCGTCGTCGGCCTGTTCAAGGACAAGGCCATGGTCAGCGTCGATGGCGGTCCACCTCGCCTGATGAGCGCTTCCGGCGGCGCGGTGGAGGGTATCCGGCTGATCAGTGCGGATTCGGACCATGCGGTGCTGGAGGTCGACGGCGCGCCCCGGACCTTGCGGATGGGGCAGTCCTTCGCCGGACAGGCAGCGACGTCGGGCGAGCCCACCGTGCATCTCACAGCCGATGCCCGCGGGTCCTTTTCCACCACCGGTTATGTCAACGGTTCGGCGGTCACGTTCATCGTCGACACGGGCGCTTCCTCGGTGGCCATCACCGCCGACGAGGCCAGACGCGCGGGCATCGATTACAAGGCCAAGGGACAGCCGACCTTGATCGCCACCGCCGCGGGCGCCAACCGCGCCTGGGCTGTGACGCTCGACAAGGTGAGGGTGGGCGGCATTACCCTCTATCAGGTGCCGGGCGTGGTGGTGGAGCAGGGGCTGCCCGTGGGCCTGCTGGGCATGAGTTTCCTGTCCCGCACCGACATGAAGCGGGAAGGGCAGAGCATGACGCTCACCAAGCGCTATTGAACAGGCCGTGAGTCAGCCCGAAACGCCATCCGAGGGGCCCCACCGGGCAGCGGGCCGCAGCCGGGGCCTGCAACTTCGAGTGCTCAGGCGGTCTTGGTCTTGTCCAACTCTATAAGAGCGTAGGCGCTGTGGTTGTGTATGGACTCGAAGTTCTCCGCTTCCACCACATAGGCATCGATCCTGGGCTCGGCGTTCATAGCTGCGGCCACGTCGCGCACGATGTCCTCGACGAACTTGGGATTGTCGTAGGCACGCTCCGTCACCCACTTTTCGTCCGGGCGCTTGAGCAGGCCGAACAATTCGCAGGATGCCTGCGCCTCGATCTTGCTCACCAGATCCTCGATCCACAGGAAATCGTTGGTGCGCGCGGTGACCGTGACATGGGAGCGCTGGTTGTGGGCACCGTAGTCGGAGATCTTTTTCGAACAGGGGCAAAGGGACGTCACCGGTACCACCACGCGCGTCATGTGGCGGTATTGGCCCTTGTCGATCTCGCCGATGAAAGTGACTTCATAGTCCATCAGGCTTTGCACGCCTGATACCGGCGCGGCCTTGTTGATGAAGTAGGGAAAGGTCATTTCGATGTGGCCAGACTCCGCTTCCAGGCGCTTGACCATGTCGCGCAGCATGCTCCCAAAATTTTCCACGGAAATTTCCCGCTCGCGGGTGTTGAGAATTTCCACGAAGCGGGACATGTGCGTGCCCTTGAATTGCTGCGGCAGGTACACATACATGTTGAAGTTGGCCACGGTGTGCTGCACACCGCCGCTCTTGTCGGCGACCTTGACGGGGTGGCGGATGGACTTGATGCCCACCTTGTTGATGGCGATTTGGCGGGTATCGGCATAGTTTTGTACGTCAGGAATGGCTTTGACGTCGCAGCAGTCGTTCATGGCAGTGTCCTTAGGTTCGATGCTCCGTGCCGCCTCCGAGCGGGTTCTTGGACACAACGGCGGCCAAGCGAAGTTGCGGAGCTTGCAGGCTTGGCGTCGTCATGACGTTGATAACGCGGTCGCCTGAATCAGTTTAGACTGAGTATAAACCAGGAAATTACCCGAGTAAATTACTCGGATACTTCCCCTAACCGCTTTCGCACAGCTGCTTCTATGCCAGCAGCGTCCAGCCCGCAGCGCGCCAGCAATAGTGCCGTGTCGCCGTGCTCGATAAAGCGGTCCGGCAGGCCGAGGTGCAGCAGGCTAGGGCGCAGGTCCATCTCGGCAAGGGCTTGTGCCACCGCGTCGCCGGCGCCTCCCTGGACGGCGTTTTCCTCGACGGTCACGAGGAGGGCGTTGCGTGCAGACAGATCACGCAGCATGGCGAGGTCGAGAGGTTTGACGAAGCGCATGTCCACGACCGTCGCATCCAGCGTTTGCGCGGCCGCAAGCGCTGGTGCAAGCATGCTGCCGAAGGCCAGCAGGGCGATGTCTCTGCCGGTGCGGCGCAAGCAGGCCTGTCCCACCGGGAGGGGCTCCAGATCATCCGTCACCGCAGCGCCGGGGCCGCTGCCGCGTGGATAGCGCACCGCAGCCGGGCCGGGGTGCAGATAGGCGGTGCTGAGCAGGCGACGGCACTCGTTCTCGTCCGAGGGCGTGGCGATAAGCAGGTTGGGGATGCAGCGCAGGTAGGACAGGTCGAACGCACCAGCATGGGTGGGGCCATCCGCGCCCACCAGGCCAGCACGATCGATGGCAAAGGTGACGTCCAGGTTCTGCAGGGCCACGTCGTGGATGAGCTGATCGTAGGCGCGCTGGAGAAACGTCGAGTAGATCGCCACCACGGGTTTTATGCCCTCGCAGGCCAGGCCGGCCGCGTAGGTGACGGCGTGCTGTTCCGCAATGCCGACATCGAAGTAGCGCCGTGGAAAACGTTCAGAAAATCCCACCAGACCGGAACCCTCACGCATCGCCGGAGTGATGCCCACCAGTCTGTCATCCTGCGCTGCGGTGTCGCACAGCCAGTCGGAGAACACCTGCGTATAGGTGACGCGACCAGCGGCGGCCGCGTTCGCCCCGACCTTGGGGTCGAACTTGCCGACGCCGTGATACAGGCAGGGATTGGCCTCCGCCGGGTTGAAGCCGCGGCCTTTCTGCGTCACCACATGCAGGAACTGCGGGCCTGGCAGGCGGCGCACGTTGGCCAGGGTGTCGAGCAGGATATCGAGGTCGTGGCCGTCGATGGGGCCGATGTAATTGAAGCCGAACTCCTCGAACAGGGTGCCGGGCGTCACCATGCCTTTCATGTGTTCTTCGGCCCGGCGCGCCAGTTCGTGTATGGGCGGCAGGTGCGACAGCACGCGCCGCCCGGCGCTGCGCGCGGCGGCGTAGAAGCGGCCGGACATGAGGCGGGCGAGATAGTTGTTGAGCGCACCCACCGGCGGCGAAATGGACATGTCGTTGTCGTTCAGCACCACCAGCAGAGGAAGATCGCTGTCGCCGGCATTGTTGAGGGCTTCGAAGGCCATGCCGGCGCTCATGGCACCGTCGCCGATCACGGCGATGGCGCGCTGCGCGCTGTTCAGCTGGCGGAAGGCTTCCGCCATGCCGAGCGCAGCGGATATGGAAGTGCTGGAATGGCCGGCGCCGAAGGCGTCATAAGGACTTTCGGAGCGCCGGGGAAAGCCCGCGATGCCACCCAGCTGACGCAACTGGGCCATGGCGGCGCGTCGCCCGGTGAGTATCTTGTGGGGATAGGTCTGATGCCCCACATCCCAGACGATGCGGTCGCGCGGCGTATCGTAGACGTAATGAAGCGCGATGGTCAGCTCCACCACCCCGAGGTTGGAAGCGAGGTGCCCGCCGGTGCGCGCAACGCTGTCGATCAGGAAGTCGCGCAGTTCCGCCGCCAGCAGCTTCAGCTGTTCCGGTGGCAAACGGCGCAAGTCCTCCGGAGAGGCAATCGATTCGAGCAGGGTATCAGGCATCAGAAACTACGATGGGTGATGTAGTCGGCCAGTTCCATGAGATGCTTCGCCCGGTCTCCGAACGGGGCCACGGCCGCCAGCGCATCGCGGCGCAATTCCTGCGCGAGCTCCTTCGCGGCAGGCAATCCCAGCAGGCTCACATAAGTCGGCTTGCGTTCGTTGGCGTCCTTGCCTGCGGTCTTGCCCAGCGTCGCGGTGGACGCCTCGGCGTCCAGCACGTCATCCACCACCTGGAAGGCCAGCCCCACGCATTTGGCATAGTGGTCCAGGCGCTGCTCGTCCTCCGCGTCCAGGGCGCTGCCGCACCAGGCACCGAGCCTCACGGCAGCGCGGATCAACGCACCGGTCTTGAGTATGTGCATGAACTCGAGCTCCGCCGGGTTCAACGCCTGCCCGACACTCACCAGATCGATCGCCTGCCCGCCGGCCATGCCGTGCGAGCCCGCGGCTCTCGCAAGCAGATGCAGCATCCCGGCCTGGCGCGCGGCATCGAGTTGCGCCTGCGGCGCCGCCAGAACCTCGAACGCCAGGCTTTGCAGGGCGTCGCCCACCAGGAGCGCGGTTGCCTCGTCATATTCCACGTGCACGGTGGGCTTGCCACGGCGCAGGGAATCATCGTCCATGAGCGGCAGGTCGTCATGCACCAGGGAGTAGGCGTGGATCAGTTCCACCGCGCAGGCCGCCTGCAGCACCGCCGCCTGCGGCGCTGCCGCAAGCTCTCCGGCCGCGAAGGCGAGGAGGGGGCGCACGCGCTTGCCGCCGCCGAGCACCGCATAGCGCATGGCCTCGTGCAGGCGCACCGGTGCCGTGCCCGCCGCAGGCAGGCGGGCCGCGAGCTCATCCTCGACCGCGCGCTGCACGCCCGATGCCCAGTTCTGCAGGGAAGGCGTCACGATTCCTCGCCCTGTTCGTGCAGAAATGGCTTCAGCACGCCATTTTCGAGGATGCGGACCTTCTGCTCCGTGTCCTCCAGAACCTTTCGGCAGAAGTCCAGCAATTCGGCGCCGCGCTGGTATGCCGCGAGCGATTCCTCCAGGCCCAGCTTGCCGGACTCCATCTGGGCGGCGACTTTTTCCAGTTCAGCCAGAGCCGACTCGAAATTTTTGGGAGGGGAGGATGTCTTGGACATGAAAGGCCAAACGGGAAAGCTGGAAACTTTAGCAAAATTTGGCGCCCAACCGTAGATGGCGATTGCCCCGCAAATCAAAAATACTTAAAATCATCCCTCTAACTCCCCCACTGATTGGGGGTTTTTTGTTGTTCATCGTCTCGTCCGGGTGGGCGTTTGGTGGGGGGCCTATGAGCGATCTCGCTGAATCTGCACTGCTTGCCAGCAAGGCGCCGCAACTGCCGGTGCACTGGTACTTCGATCCCGCTGTATATGCGCTGGAGAAGAAACTGCTCTTCGAGCAGGGGCACGGCTATGCCGGACATGAACTCATGGTGCCGCAGGCCGGGGATTACCGCGCCCTGGAGACTCATGACGGCGCGCGCGTCCTGGTGCGCAACACGGATGGCGTCGAACTGCTGTCCAACGTCTGCCGCCACCGCCAGGCGCGAATGCTCGATGGCGCCGGCAATGCCCGCAATATCGTCTGCCCGCTGCATCGCTGGACTTACGACCTGCGCGGCGAATTGATGGGGGCTCCGCACTTTCCCGAGACGCCCTGCCTGAATCTGCGCAGATACCCTTTGCAGCGCTGGAACGGCCTGTTGTTCAGCGGTCCGCGCGACGTGCACGCGGACCTGGGCCGCCTCGGCGTCACCCACGAACTCGATTTCTCCGGCTATGCGCTTGACCGCGTCTGGGTGGAGCACAGCCCCTACAACTGGAAGACCTTCATCGAGGTCTATCTGGAGGACTACCACGTCGAACCGTTCCACCCTGGCCTGGGGAATTTCGTGACTTGCGAGGATCTGGCCTGGGAATTCGGGGAATGGTATTCGGTGCAGACAGTAGGCATCAATAACGGGCTGGCGCGGGCGGGCAGCGAGATTTACCGCCAATGGCACCAGCAGGTGCTGTCCTACCGCAATGGTGTTGCGCCGCCGCACGGCGCCATCTGGCTGACCTATTATCCGGGGCTCATGGTGGAGTGGTACCCGCATGTCCTCGTGGTGAGCAATATTCTTCCGACCGGGATCGAATCCTGCGTCAATATCGTGGAGTTTTATTACCCTGAGGACATTGTGCTGTTCGAGCGCGAGTTTGTCGAAGCGGAACAGGCGGCATATATCGAGACCGCGGTGGAGGATCACGAAATCGCCCGCCGCATGCACGAAGGGCGCCGCGCGCTTTACCTGCAGGGCATCAGCGAGGAAGGGCCCTACCAGTCGCCGATGGAAGATGGCATGGTGCACTTCCACGAATTTCTGCGCCGCAACCTCGAACCCCATTTGCAGAAATGAGGCGGCGGGCAGGTGCGCCCGCCCCGTCCGGGCCTCACGCGCCGCGTCTGCGCGCCGCTCGCTATACTTCAGTTACCGTCCGTTCACAGAGGCCATACCATGATTCAACTCCAGGTCGAAGGTTCGCGCGTTGCCGTGCAGGTACTGGGAACGTTCACGCTCGCTGACTACAAGGAATTCGAAGAGGCCTTCGTTTTCAGCCGCAAATTCCAGGGGCCGGTGAACGTGCTCATGGATTTGCGTGACATGCTGTCCTTCAGCCTGGACGTCGCCTGGGAGGAACTGCGCTTTACCCGCCAGCATGCTCCTGACATCCGTCGCATCGCCGTTCTGACGGGCAGCGAATGGGTGACCTGGAGCGCGTGGCTCAACCGCATGTTCGTGGACGCGGAAATCCGTGTGTTTGACGACACGGCCATGGCAGAGTCCTGGCTGGGCGAAGGGGAGGGCGCCGCGTCGGCCAGAGGGCGCTAGGCGTCCCGTGGCGGGCGGAAGATGAAGCGGTCGTCATAGAAATCGGCCCGCCTGTTGTCCTCCCACCACCCGGGTATGCCGCAGATCGGCAGGGGCGGAAGGGCGGCAGGAACATCGACGTCTGCCAACGCAGCGGCGGCCGCCTCATCCAGGGCAGACCAGGGCAGAGGCCGCGGCGCTTCGATCAGCAGGCATTTCGCCGTCAGGGCAGGGTATGGCGTCATGGCCTTTTCCAGCAGTCCATGGCCGACGGCGGTGAAGCTCATCTCGGTAATTACGCGTTCCCGCTGTTGCACGAACAGCCCGCTCCATTCGCGCGCCGCGAGGGCATGCAGGAGATCAGCCGGGCCGGTCACGAGCATGCCCATTTCGTCGAGCAAGGTCAGCGCGTCGCGGCGCCGTCCGCGCCAGCGCGCCTCCTTCGGGTTGGCAAGCAGGGCGCGCGCATGGGCCGCGTTGAGCGCTGCCTTTAGGCGCGGGAAAGCCAGCCATGCCAAGGCATTTAGACGGTCGTGCAGGGTCGACAATTGAACGGGGATCGCGCCCGTGCGCCAGATACCGGACTCATAGTCGGCCGCCTTGAGCATGGCTGGCAGGGACGTGAAGGACAACGGCAGGCCCTGACCATTGCGCAAATCACGCGCGGCGGCCAATGCGGAGAGAAAGCCTGTATCGGGGAAGACGGCGCCGAGAGGATCCGGCAGCGCGCGATAAGGGTGTAAGGCTGCAAGGCCGGCCGTCGGCAGCGACGGACCGGTGTGCTGCGGCGCCGCCTCAGGCGCCGGATAAGCGTTCGTCAAGCTGCGCGTGGTCGAATTCCGCCTTCACCGCTTCCAGGGCATCGCGCAGCGTTTCCTCCGACAGGCTGTTGAGCTGTTCCGCCAACATTTCCGCAGCGTCTATGGTGTCGGCATCCTCGGGCAGATGGTCGCTGTCGAGGTTGGCCACCAGCACGGCAGCGGCGCCGGCGACCTGCAGCAGGCGGCCGCGCTCGGCCATGAGCATCTCGATTTCCTTGCGCAGAAGCTGGATTTCATCGTCTTTCAGGGCATGGACGGTCATGGCGGACCTCAGGTGAACAAAGTGAGGACGCCAGTGTAACCATAAAGACGGTCGTGGGAAATTTCTCCATTGGCATAAAAGCCGGCGAGCGGAAAATCGCCCAGGACGGCGGAAATCATCCTGAGTTCGGCGGAATCCGGCCCGAAGAGGCCTTCCCCGCGGCCCAGGCAGGAAAAATACAGGCCTCCCTTGGGCGGCCCGCCCAGCCGCGCCTGGAGTCCGCGCAGCATGCGCCGCATGTCGGCGGCGGCGGCCTGCGTGTCGCGGCGGCCGAAAAACAGCGGATCGCCGGTCTGCACGCTTTCAGCGATGGCCAGCAGGCGGTTCTTGGGATCGATGGCGACTATGGGGCGCACCTTGTAGTCCGCCATGTCCGAGCCGGCCACGGGCAGGCCGATGAAAACCTCGGCGGCAGCGCGCTGCAAGTCGCGCGCGAGTACGTCGCCGATGTCCTCTTCGAAGACGTCGAGGGCAGGGCGGTGATCCAGGGTGATGAGGATGTTGTCCTGGCAGTCCGTGATGAGATGCTGCCGGGCAAGCGGACTGACGCCCTGCGTCAGGCCGGTGATGACGCTTACCCCCTGGCTGAATAGCACGCCGGACAGGCCGCCCTCGCAGACCTCGCCGCTCACCTGATAGGTCTGATAGCGCGAGCTGGACAGGCCTCCGGTCAGAAATCCCGTGAGCGTGCGTTGCGCGACCTGGCCCAGCAGTTCCGCGATCAGGGAGTTGCGCGGATCGCCGTGAACCACGCCAAAAGCAGCCGGTTGGCCGGCGATCTCGAAGGGAGCGGGACCCTGATTGAGATCTTCCTCATGGCGCACGCTCGGCAACAACGCATAGGCATCAGCGGGGAGGTTGGCCACCAGCATGACCATGGCGGGTTGGGCGAGATATTCCTGATTGGTGGCGCATACCCCGAGGCCGACCGAGCCGCTCCAGTCCTGGATATCTGCAGCCTGGCGCAGCGCCGCAAGAATGGCGGGCAGCTCGGAAGCAAAAAGGTCGCTGACGTAGAGGAAACCCAGATTGCCGGCAAAGCCATGCAGCATGTCCACGCACTCGGACACTGCGCGTCGCCAGTCCGCCGCAGCGGAATGGGCGTATGCAAACTGCTGACTCATGCTCCCTCCATAACGCGCCTCATGCGCGCTGCGGCTTCCACGCTGATGCCGGGCACCTGGGCAAGCGCTTCTGCGCTGGCGGCAAAAACCTTGGATGGCGAGCCGAAATGCTGCAGCAGCGTCTTGGCCATGCCTTCATTCACGCCAGGCAGCCCTTCGAGAAGAAAGCGCCGGCTGTTCAAGGGGTCGAAGGGACGGCCGTGGCGCAAGCTGGGCGTCGGCTTGGACGTCTCCAGGGTTTGCGCCAGACTGAAAATCAGTTCGGCCGTAAAGCCGGGGCCGGGCGAAGGAATCAAGGGGATGGCCTGCAGTGCCAGGTGGGCGAGGGCTTCGCGCAGTTTCTGCGGATCGCCATGAAAGCGTCCGGCGTGGAAATCTCCCTCCACTACCAGCACCGGGTGATCGAAATCCAGCAGCAGGCGCGCCGCCAGTTCCGGCACACGGCCGTCCATCACCAGGAGGGAAAAGTCCATTGCGGACTTGCGCTCCACCGCCACCCCCTGCGCCAGCACATAGTCGCCCACAGGCAATTCCGCGCTATTCCAGGCCAGGCCAGGAAAATGCGCGAGGTAGGTCTGCCAGTGTTTCACCACCGGGCCATTCACTTCGCCGGAATCGAGGGAGATCGCTTGCATGGACGTCCTGTCAGGGGTTTGGGTGATAATAATGAAAATATTTTCCCTTGACTCCTTCCTTCATGAATCTCTCCGAGCCGGGACGCCTGCCGTACCCGCCCGTCGATCCCTATGCCAGCGGGCACCTGGAAGTGGATGAACTGCATCAGATATATTGGGAAACTTCCGGCAACCCAGAGGGCGTGCCGGTAGCTTTCCTGCATGGCGGCCCCGGTGGAGGCACACTGCCCGCGCACCGCCGCTTCTTCGATCCGGCCCATTACCGCATCATCCTGTTCGACCAGCGTGGCGCGGGACGTTCGCTGCCCAAGGGGGAGATACGCGCCAACACCACCGCGCACCTCATCGCCGACATGGAACGGCTGCGGGAATTCCTGCAGGTGGAGCAATGGCTGCTGTTCGGGGGTTCCTGGGGCTCGACGCTCGCCCTGGCCTATGGCCAGGCCCACCCCCAGCGCTGCCTGGGATTCATCCTGCGCGGCATCTTCCTGGGCGAGACGCGCGAAATCCGCTGGTTTCTTCATGACTTGCAGACGGTGCACCCGGAAGCCTGGCGCGCCTTCAGCGAATTCCTTCCGGCGGCGGAAAGGGGAGACCTGCTGGGGGCTTACCGCAGCCGCCTGGACAGCGAGGATCCCGACACCCATCTGCCCGCGGCGCGTGCCTGGGCCCACTACGAGGCAAGCGCATCCACGCTGCTGCCCAACGCAGAGCTGGTCCGGGGCATGGAGCACGATGCCTTGGCGCTGGCGCGCATCGAAGCCCATTACATGGCGCACAACATGTTTCTGGAGGATCGCCAGCTATTGGGCGGAGTCGACGCCATTCGCCACCTTCCGGCCATTCTGGTGCAAGGGCGCTACGACATGGTTTGCCCGATCGCCGCTGCCGACGAACTGGCGCGTGCCTGGCCGGAAGCCTACTACGAGATCATCCCCGATGCCGGCCATTCCGCTTTCGAGCCAGGCGTCACGCGTGCGCTGGCCGGCGCGACCGAGGCCTTCAAGCGTTTGCTGCCGCTTGCCGAGCCGCCCGCAACCCCGCAGAAAGCCCATCGGCCACGCACGCAGGCAAGCGGAAAGAGAAGGGGCCCTTCCGCCAAGGCAGCGAACAAGCCGAACAAAACCGATTCCGCCAGGAGCAAGCCCTTCGCCGGCGAGGCTGAACCCCAGGAGGCGGCCGTCAAGGAGGCAGGCAAAAATACCCGCCGGGGTTCACGGCGACGGCGCAAAGCCCCGAGCGCAGCCAGCGACGTCGAGAATTAGAATTTCGGAGGTGCTTGCCACGATGACAATTGTTTATTAACAGTTAGTTTGTTGCAATCTTGTTAGAAACTCATTTCTAGAATAATTGGGCCGGGCTTTTGCGACAGTCCCATCTCGCCCAGCCGGTCCGACGAGGGTGCGCGGAGCAGACGCCCATGGGGGTTGAATCACGCGGCCGTCTTGGTGTGATACCATTAAAAACAAAACAATAAGTAGTTTATAAAATAAAGCACCTTAGGTTTTCATCCGCGGACGACTTTTGGTTTCGGCGACTGGGCGCAGGTTTTCTGGTTCGCAGGTTTTCTGGTTCGAGCCAGAACAAGTTCATGATTCATGTGCGGCCACCTATAGGCAGATGATCGCCTCCATGGTTTTGCGTTAGTCCATTTATGGACTATTCTGCTATATAAATCCATTGAAATAGCCGGCCGCGCCGATGACTGTCGCCCCTTCCAGACCGCAGACCAGTTCCAGAACACCGAGCCGCCAAGCCATGGCCGCCGCCGGCTTGCGCACGTTTTTCAATATCGCCAGCCGGTGGGGCCTGAGTACCGACGAGCAGATGGTGCTATTGGGCTCTCCCGGGCGTTCCACCTTGTTCAAATGGAAGGCAAATCCGGCAGCGGCCGACCCCAGGCGCGATACGCTGGAGCGGCTCTCCTACGTCCTGGGCATCTATAAGGCGTTGCAGATTCTCCTGCCGGAACCTGCCGCGGCGGACGCCTGGGTGAGAAAGCCCAACGGCGCTCCGCTGTTTGGCGGCAAAAGCGCGCTCGACCGCATGCTGGGGGGCAATGTCGGCGACCTCATGGTCGTGCGCCAATACCTCGATGCCCAGCGCGGTGGCTGGGCTTGAACTATCCGACCGCGACGATCGCCTGGAGTCCGGCCTGGCGGGTCATTCCGACCCGCTTTCCCGCCGTGAATCTGTTTGACCGCGTGGCGCGCCCCGAGGATTTCGATGCGCTGTATGCCCTGGAAGCCCTGACCAATGACCGCATTCGCGACGAACTGGGCGATATCACCCTGGTGCCGGCGGAGGAACGCCTGTTCGGACCCGGCAGCGGGCCCATCATGGCGGCATTTACGCATCTCAACCCTCAAGGCAGTCGCTTCAGCGACGGCAGCTACGGCGTTTTTTATTGCACCAGAGATAAGGACACCGCGGTTGCCGAGACCCGCTATCACGCGGGCCGCTTTATGGCGGCCACCCACGAACCGGCCATGCGCCTGCAGCTGCGGCTCTACACGGTGACGGCTGCGGGAGAAGCCGTTGATCTACGCGCCGCCGCGCGGGCTGACCCTGGCATCGTCGACCCGGTCGATTACAGCCATGCGCAGAGCATAGGCCGACGGCTGCACGCGGCTGGCAGCCAGGGCATCCTCTATCCCTCGGTTCGCAATCCCGGGGGCACGTGCCTGGCCGCCTTGCGGACCGGCATGTTACGAGACTGTCGGCACGCCGCCTACCTGGAATACAACTGGAACGGCCTAGCGGTCGATGCCGTATACGAGATGTCGCAACTGGCCTGACGGGTTTTTGGGTACACGGAAGGGCGGTCGGATCGGTCATGCACGAGGTGTCGCCACAACCAAATTCTGGTAACGCTACCGAAATTAAATCAAAGAGTAATCCACACCACAGCCCAGCAGGGCTGGGGACGTCTATTGTTGTAAGCAAATCAATTTATATCAATCAGATAAGATGTTTCTCTAGAAAAATAATTACATAGCCGACCAGGAATTCTGGTAACGCTTGCCGAAGAGATGGAAGAGAGCTTGCCAGCAAGGTCTCTTCGGAACCTAAACGAGAGTTGGTTGTTGGGCTGCGCACGCAGCTCCGCTATAGGGCGCAAACCGTCAGGAAACTTGCCTGGAACCCAACCGCCGCGCGCCGCAGTGTACCTACTTCGGCAGATCAGTCAGGGCGGCGCGGCGGTCGATGCCGATAGGGGAGGAAGCCCTCATCAAGCCTTGGCGGAGTAGGCCACGCACCAGCCATGTGGGCTGATCACTCCATCCACGATTTTGCAGGTTCCATTGGCCTTGGCGCTAGATCCAGGGATGAACTGGATGCAGTTGCTGCATTCGGATTTGCCATTAGGTGTGTCCTGATAGTGTACCGAAGCCTTCGTAACGCCCGCATAAGCGGAGTTGCTCATCGCGCCGGTCGCCGATACCACAGCAATGGAAGCAAGCAGGGCGCTGCCCTTCAGGAAATTTCTGCGACTAACTTTTTCATTCAGCATTTCAACATGATCGAGGTCTTTCATATCAATCTCCATTCAAGTGCGTTCAAAAACAGCCCGTTTTCCGCGCCGGGCGGGACCACCATCGCCAAGCGCTGGGCCCTCGGATGGGCTCACTGCTCTCGCGTTCAAATCAACGCTCGTGCAAAAGGCCAGGCGCTGACCGGAAGCCAGTCGTACCCAGACGAGAAAATGACCGAGCCTTGTCCTCCTCCGGGTACAGGTTTGCCATGCAAATCGCGCCTTCGTAGTTGAATCCAGTTTTTTTATAGTATCCGGACTTACCTGGGCCCAGTTTCTAACCCTTATAACCCAGCCGGGCGTGAGCTTGGGACCGAGGCCGGACGAAATGGCGTTCTACGATGCCTTGGCAACCAACGAGGCCGCGGTTGGGGCTTGGGCGGCGAGACATTAAAGAAGATAGCGGTCGAGTTGGTCCAAAGCCTGCGCAAGTCCGTGACCGTCGATTGGGCTGTCCGGTAAACCGTCCAGGCGCGGCTGCGCCTCATGGTGAAGACGCTGCTCAAGCGCTACAAGTATCCGCCGGACAAACAGGACGAAGCGACTGAGACGGTGCTCAGGCAGGCCGAAACGCTTTCCGCCGAGTGGGCGTGGCTTAACCGAGAATCCTGCCTGGTTTGCGCCAGCCCAGAGGCGGACGCATCACCGAAGCTGTGTTACCAGGATTCCTGGGGGGTTTTACCGGAATTCCGTGGGAGCGACACGAGGCCGGTTAAGTGGATCCTCGACCCCTTTTATACTTCGCATAATTTATATTATGTTAAATATAAACTTATGCTATAAGGGCCTGCATTCAAAACCCAGCGCCCGCCACGAAAGTACATCAAACCGCTCAA